>NZ_JAODYT010000017.1:0-78901 GCF_029834875.1 Pseudomonas sp. GD04158
CTGGCGCCGCAGGGCAGCGTCAGCAATCTGCTGCTGGACTACTTCCCGCAAGCAGAAGGCGCCGAGCGTCTGCGCTTCGCCGCCAACCTCGAGCGCGTGGGCATCGCCGCCTACCACGGCGCGCCGGCGGCAGAGAACGTCAGCGGCAGTGCGTCGGGCAATCTGTTCCAGGGCGAGTTGCGCCTGAACAGCGAAAACTTCGCCCTGCATCTGGATCAGCTGTTCCCCGAGCCCTGGCGCTACCGTCATGCCCAGGCGCGCCTGAGCTGGGCGTGGAACGACGACGGCCTGACCCTGGCCAGCCCTTACATGCGCCTGGATGGCGAGGAAGGGCAGATCGCCGGAGACATGCTGATTCGCCTGCGTCGCGATCCCGATGCCGAGGACTACATGGACCTGCGCGTCGGTCTGCGTGACGGCGATGCGGCCTACACCGAGAAGTATCTGCCGAGCCGTTCACCGGGAATGAGCGCCGAGCTGGACAAGTGGCTGAAGACTGCCATTCGCTCTGGCCGGGTGGAGGAAGGCTACTTCCAGTATCAGGGATCGCTGAACAAGGGCGCTTCGCTGGGGGCGCGCAGCCTCAGCCTGTTCTTCCAGGTCAAGGATGCCGAACTGGCCTTCCAGCCGGACTGGCCGTCTCTGCGCGAAGGCAACGGCGAGGTGCTGATCGAGGACGACGCGGTACGCGTGCGCCTGCAGAGCGGGCGTCTGCTGGACAGCCGGGTCAGCGAGGTGACCGCCAACATTCCCCTGCTGCATGACGGCAAGCCGCCGCGCCTGAAGCTCGACGGCAAGGTGCAGAGCAGCCTGGGCGATGCCATCAAGCTGCTGCGCGAAGCCCCCATCGGTACCGCCGAGATCGTTGCCGGCTGGCAGGGTGAAGGGCCATTGAGCGGACGCCTGCAGCTGGATGTCCCTTTGCAGAAAGGGCCTAAGCCGGGCGTGATAGTGGACTTCGCCACCGAGGGCGCCAGCCTCAAGCTGAGCAACCCGGATCTGCAATTGAGCCAGGTGCAGGGCGCGTTTCGCTTCGACAGCGCGTCGGGGCTCAGTGCTCCGGACGTGCGGGCGCAGGTGTTCGGGCGTCAGGTGCGCGGCAAGGTCAGCGCCGAAGGCTCGCGCGGCCAGGCGCGCACGCTCTTCGATCTGCGCGGCCAGGTGCAGGTGGAAACGCTCAGTCAGTGGCTGGGTGGTCCGCAGAAGCTTCCGGTCGGCGGGCTGCTGCCCTATCGCCTGCGGCTGACCCTCGACGGAGACGACAGTCAGCTGCGTGTCGACTCGAATCTGCGCGGCGTGGCCATCGATCTGCCCGCGCCCTTCGGCAAGACGGCCGAGCAGGAGCGCCATGCCGAGTGGCGCATGACCCTGAGCGGACGCGAGCGGCGCTACTGGGCCGACTACGAGGGGGTGGCCAGTCTCAATCTGGCGGCGCCGGCAGGGGCTCTGGCCGACGGACGCGGTGAACTTGTAGTGGGCGGCGAGCCGGCTCGGCTGCCCACTGCGCAGGGGCTGGGGGTGCGTGGCACGCTGGCGGAGCTGGATCTCGATGCCTGGAAGCAGCTGTCCGTGGATCACCCGGTAAAGGTGGACGACGACAGCCAGCGTCTGTTCCGTGGGGGGCAGCTGAATATCGGGCGTTTCCGCGGGTTTGGTCAGGAGGTCGAGCAGCTGCGCATCGGCCTGACGCGACAGGGGCAGGCCTGGGAACTGCAGCTCGACAGCGAGCTGGCGGCCGGGCGGGTGCTGCGCGCCGATGCCGAGGGTGTGCCTATCCGCATCGATCTGCAGCATGTCAGGCTGCCGGCACCCGATCCTGAGGCTGCGAAGGCCGGCGATGCGCCCGATCCGCTGGCGGACGTCGACCCCCGGCAGATTCCGGCGCTGGACATCCGTATCGAGCGCGTGCAGCGCGGCGACAAGGTGCTGGGTGCCTGGTCGCTGAAGGTGCGCCCGGAAGAACAGGGGGTGCGCTTCGACGAACTCGATCTCGACCTGCAGGGGCTGAAGATCGGCGGCAGCGCAGGCTGGCGCGGCGCGCCGGGCGCCACGCGCAGCTGGTACAAGGGGCGCATGCAGGGCGGGGACCTGGGCAAGGTACTGCTGGCCTGGGACTTCGCCCCCAGCGCCACCAGCGAAAGTTTTCGTGTCGACATCGACGGCAGCTGGCCGGGCTCGCTGGCCTGGTTCTCGCTCAAGCGTTTTTCCGGCACCTTCGAACCCTCCCTGCGCAAGGGACAGTTCGTCGAAGTGCAGGGCTCGGCGCAGGCATTGCGGGTATTCGGCCTGCTCAACTTCGACTCCATCGGCCGCCGCCTGCGCCTGGACTTCTCGGACCTGCTCGGCAAGGGCCTGAGCTATGACCGGGTCAAGGGCAACCTGCAGGCCAACGACGGTCTGTTCGTTACCCGCGAACCGATCACCCTGACCGGGCCGTCTAGCAACCTCGAACTCAAGGGCAACCTGGACATGCGCAACGAGCGTATCGACGCCAAGCTGCTGGTGACCCTGCCGGTGACCAACAACCTGCCGCTGGCCGCGCTGATCGTCGGGGCGCCGGCCGTCGGCGGTGCGCTGTTCGTGGTCGACAAGCTGCTGGGAGACAGGGTCGCGCGCTTCGCCAGCGTGCAGTACGACGTCAAGGGGCCACTGCAGGATCCGGAAATCAGCTTCGACAAGCCGTTCGAAAAACCGCAATGAGCGGACGGCTTGGCGTACTCTGTGGCAATCAGAACCGATGAGTAGCCCCATGAATCTCGCTGTGATCCAGATGGTCAGCCAGGACGACGTGCAATCCAATCTGCGCCTGGCCCGGCGCATGCTCGAGCGTGCGGCCCAGGGCGGTGCGCGCCTGGTTGTGCTGCCGGAGAACTTCGCCGCCATGGGCCGCCGGGATCTCACTGCCATCGGCCATGCCGAAGCCGCTGGTGAAGGGCCGATCCTGCCCTGGTTGAAACAGGCCGCCCGCGACCTCAGCTTATGGATAGTGGCCGGCACCTTGCCGCTGCCGCCGGATGACGAACCGCAAGGCAGGCCGCATGCCTGCTCGCTGCTGATCGACGAGCAGGGCGAGCGCGTGGCGCGCTACGACAAGCTGCACCTGTTCGACGTCGACGTGACCGATAACCGCGGCCGCTACCGCGAGTCGGACGATTTCGTTCATGGCCAGCGCCTGGTGGTGGCCGACACGCCGGTTGGGCGCCTGGGCCTGACGGTGTGCTACGACCTGCGCTTTCCCGAGCTGTTCGGCGCACTGCGTGAGGCTGGCGCCGAGCTGATCAGCGTGCCGGCGGCCTTCACCGCCGTGACCGGGGCCGCCCACTGGCAGGTGCTGACCCGGGCCCGAGCCATCGAGACCCAGTGCTACATATTGGCAGCGGGGCAGGGCGGCGAGCATCCGGGGCAGCGTCTGACCTTCGGCCATTCGGCGATCATCGATCCCTGGGGAACGGTGCTGGTGGAGCAGGATCAGGGCGAGGGCGCCCTGCTGGCCGCCCGCGATGCCGCCGAGCAGGCGGCTATCCGCCAACGCATGCCGGTGCAGCAGCACCGCCGATTTTTCTTGTCGGACGTGCCGCGTCCGATCGTTGTGGAGTGACCATGAATACGATGTTGCAATCCGTCAGCGAGCACCTGCTCGCCCCCGGCGAGCTGACGCTCGACAGCCTCAGCAGCGTGCTGGGCGAAGTCGCAGGGCCAGGCATCGATGCCGCCGATCTGTACTTCCAGAGCCAGATTTCGGAAACCTGGGTGCTTGAGGACGGCATCGTCAAGGAAGGCAGTTTCAACCTCGATCAGGGGGTTGGCGTGCGTGCCCAGTCCGGTGAGAAGACCGGTTTCGCCTACAGCAATGCGATCAGCCTCGATGCGCTGAGCCAGGCGGCGCGCGCCGCCCGCTCCATCTCCCGCGCCGGCCAGCAGGGCCGCGTGCAGGCCTTCGCCAGCCCTCAGGTGACCCAGCTGTATGCCGAAGGCAACCCGCTGGATGTGCTGGAGCGTGCCGAGAAGGTCGAGCTGCTCAAGCGGATCGACCGCGCCACGCGCGCGCTGGACCCGCGCATCAAGCAGGTCACGGTGAGCCTGGCCGGGGTCTGGGACCGCATCCTGGTGGCCGCTCATGACGGCAGCCTGAGCGCCGACATCCGTCCGCTGGTGCGCTTCAACGTCAGCGTCATCGTCGAGCAGAACGGTCGTCGCGAGCGCGGCGGCCACGGCGGTGGCGGGCGTACCGACTACCGTTACTTCCTCGAAGAGGATCGCGCCATGGGCTACGCCCGCGAGGCCCTGCGCCAGGCGCTGGTCAACCTGGAGGCGATCCCCGCGCCGGCCGGCACGCTGCCGGTGGTGATGGGCGCCGGCTGGTCCGGCGTGCTGCTGCACGAAGCGGTCGGCCACGGCCTGGAGGGCGATTTCAACCGCAAGGGCAGCTCGGCCTACAGCGGCCAGGTCGGCCAGAAGGTCGCTTCCAGCCTGTGCACCATCGTCGACGACGGCACCCTAGCCGGGCGACGTGGCTCGCTCAGCGTCGATGACGAGGGCACCCCGACCCAGTGCACCACGCTGATCGAAAACGGCGTGCTCAAGGGCTACATGCAGGACAAGCTCAACGCCCGCCTGATGGGCGTTGCCGCCACCGGCAACGGTCGCCGCGAATCCTACGCGCACCTGCCGATGCCGCGCATGACCAACACCTACATGCTGGCCGGCGAGAGCGACCCGGAGGAGATCATCCGTTCGGTGAAGAAGGGCATCTACTGCGCCAACCTGGGCGGCGGTCAGGTGGACATCACCAGCGGCAAGTTCGTCTTCTCCACCAGCGAGGCCTACCTGATCGAGGACGGCAGGATCACCGCGCCGGTAAAAGGCGCCACCCTGATCGGCAACGGTCCGGAGGCCATGAGCCGCGTGTCCATGGTCGGCAACGACCTGGCCCTGGACAGCGGTGTGGGTACCTGTGGCAAGGACGGCCAGTCGGTGCCGGTGGGTGTCGGTCAGCCGACGCTGAAGATCGATGCGATCACGGTCGGTGGAACCGGCGCGTAGATCCTGGGATGCACGCGCACCTGGGTGAGCGGAGCGGGGCGTGCCCGACGGGCGCCGGACATGCCCTGGGGAGTCAGCGCAGACCGCGTTGTATCTCGTCCAGCTCGCGGATGTACTTGAACACCTTGCGCGCAGCGGCCGGTGGCTTGTTGTGCGCAGCCTCGTGCTGGGCATGACGGATCAGCCCGCGCAGGTGCTGGCGGTCGGCGTCGGGGTAGAGCTCGACGAAACC
The DNA here is from genome assembly GCF_029834875.1 of Pseudomonas sp. GD04158. NCBI lineage: Bacteria > Pseudomonadati > Pseudomonadota > Gammaproteobacteria > Pseudomonadales > Pseudomonadaceae > Pseudomonas > Pseudomonas sp. GD04158. Next base: position 5,276 of record NZ_JAODYT010000017.1, read on the forward strand.
TTCCAGCGCGCTGTCGCCCTCGCCGATCAGGCGGTCGCGCCAGCGTTCCAGGGCGTGGAAGCGCTCGTTGTATTCACGGGTGGAACTGTCCACCTGGTCGATCAGGGCGAGGATCGCCTCGATATCCTGTTCACGCATCAGCTTGCCGATGAACTGGATATGACGCTTGCGCGCGGCATTGGCGGTGTGTTTCGGCGCTTCGGCCAGGGCACGGCGCAGGGCATCGGTCAGCGGCAGCTTGGCCAGCAGATCCGCCTTGAGCGTGGTCAGGCGCTCGCCGAGATCCTGCAGGGCATGCAGTTCGCGTTTGACCTGGGATTTGCTCTTCTCCAGGGAGAAGTCGTCGTAGGAATCAGACATGGGGTGGGTCCAGAGGGAAACGCCGCCATGATAGCAGCAACCGTGACTGGCGGCCTGTGGGCGGGCAGTCGAGAGCGGGCCACTGGCGCCCGCGATACATGGATCAGGAGTGGGTTATGAGTGAAGTAGAACGGATCGGGCCGCAGGCCTTGCCGGCGCTGCAGGAACAGGTCGAGGCGATTCTCGCCGAGGCCGCGCGGCAGGGCGCCAGCGCCTGTGAAGTGGCGGTTTCCGCGGGCCAGGGGTTGTCCACCACGGTGCGCCAGGGCGAGGTGGAAACCGTCGAGTTCAATCGCGACCAGGGCTTCGGCATCACCCTCTATGTCGGCCAGCGCAAGGGTTCGGCGAGTACCTCGGCCACTGGCGAGGCCGCCATCCGCGAAACCGTGGCTGCCGCCCTGGCCATCGCCAGGCACGCCAGCGAAGACGAGTGTGCGGGCCTTGCCGACGCCGCGCTGATGGCCCGCGACATGCCGGAGCTGGATCTCTACCACCCCTGGTCGATCACCCCGGAGCAGGCCGTGGAGCAGGCACTGGCCTGCGAGGCGGCCGCCTTCGCTGCCGACGCGCGGATCAAGAACGCCGACGGCACCAGCCTCAACACGCACCAGGGTTGCCGCGTATACGGCAACAGCAACGGCTTCATCGGCGGCTACGCCAGCACCCGCCACAGCCTGAGCTGCGTGATGATCGCCGAGGGCGAAGGGCAGATGCAGCGCGACTACTGGTACGACGTCAATCGCCAGGGCGAGCTGCTGGCCGATCCTGCGGGCATCGGTCAGCGCGCGGCCGAGCGCGCGGTCAGCCGCCTCGGCGCACGGCCGGTCCCGACCTGCGAGGTACCGGTGCTGTTCGCAGCCGAGCTGGCTGGCGGGCTGTTCAGCCATCTGCTGGCAGCCATTTCCGGCGGCAATCTGTACCGTCACTCGTCCTTCCTCGAAGGCGCCCTCGGCCAGTGCCTGTTCCCCGAGTGGCTGAGTCTGGACGAGCGTCCGCACCTGCCACGCGCGCTGGGCAGCGCAGCCTTCGACGGCGACGGTCTGGCCACCTATGCCAAGCCGTTCGTGGAGAAGGGCGAGCTGGTTTCCTACATGCTCGGCACTTATTCCGGGCGCAAGCTCGGCCTGCCCAGTACGGCCAACTCCGGCGGCGTGCACAACCTGTTCGTCACCCATGGCGATGAAGACCAGCAGGCGCTGCTTCGCCGCATGGGGCGCGGTCTGCTGGTCACCGAGCTGATGGGCCAGGGCCTGAACCTGGTCACCGGCGACTATTCGCGCGGGGCTGCAGGCTTCTGGGTGGAGAACGGCGAGATTCAGTTCCCGGTGCAGGAGGTGACCATCGCCGGCAACCTGCGCGACATGTTCCGCCAGATCGTTGCCGTGGGGCGCGACCTGGAACGGCGCGGCAATATCTGCACCGGGTCGGTACTGATCGAGAAGATGACCGTCGCCGGCAGTTGAGATGGTAGAGACGACAAGGCCACCCGCGGGTGGCCTTGTTCGTTTTGGAAGCTTTACTCGCCTTCCTCGAAGTAGTTCTCGATCAGCCCGACCAGTGCTTCCAGCGCCTCGTGATCCCGTTCGCCCTCGGTGTGCAGGTGCACCGGGGTGCCCTTGCCGGCTGCCAGCATCATCACCGCCATGATGCTCTTGCCGTCCACCAGACTGTCGCTGGTGCGGCCGATGCGTACCTCGCAGGGGTAGGCGCTGGCCACGCCAACGAACTTGGCGGCCGCGCGAGCATGCAGGCCGAGTTTGTTGATGATGGTGATTTCACGTGCAGGCATCGCGGCATGGTTCCTTAGCTGAGGTCGCGGTGACGTACCTGGACGTTCTTCAGCGGTTTCTTCAGGGCCTGGCTGAGGCGATTGGCCAGGTACACCGAGCGATGGTGCCCGCCGGTACAGCCGATGGCGATGGTCACGTAGGCGCGGTTGCTGGCGGCAAAGCGCGGCAGCCATTTTTCCAGGTAGGCGAGGATGTCCTGATACATTTCCTCCACCTCCGGTTGCGCGGCGAGGTAGTCGATCACCGGCTGCTGCAGGCCGGAGAAATCGCGCAGCTCCGGTTTCCAGTAGGGGTTCGGCAGGCAGCGGGCATCGAACACCAGGTCGGCATCCACCGGCATGCCACGCTTGAAGCCAAAGGACTCGAAGAGAAAGGCAGTACCCGGTTCCGGCTGGTTGAGCAGCCTCAGCTTGAGGCTGTCACGCAACTGATAGAGGTTGAGATGGGTGGTGTCGATCTTCAGGTCGGCCAGGTCGACGATGGGCGCCAGCACCTGGGTCTCGTCGGCGATGGCTTCGGCCAGCGAGCGGTTCTCGTCGGTCAGCGGGTGACGCCGGCGGGTTTCCGAGAAGCGCTTGAGCAGCGTCTCGTCGTCGGCGTCGAGGTAGAGAATGTCGCAGCGGATATTGCGCTGGCGCACCTGCTCGAGCAATTCGGGGAAACGCCGCAGATGGCTCTGCAGGTTGCGCGCATCGATCGACACGGCCACCTGCGGCAGCAGCATCTCGGTATTGAGCAGGGCGCGTTCGGCCAGGTCCGGCAACAGGCCGGCAGGCAGGTTGTCGATGCAGTAGAAACCGTTGTCCTCAAGTACATCGAGGGCGGTGCTCTTGCCCGAGCCGGAGCGACCGCTGACGATGATCAGGCGCATGCTTATAGACCGTTCTGAATGTCCACGACCACCTGGTAGAGATCTCCGCCACTCGCTGCCTGGCGCAGACGTTCACGTACATCCTGACGGTCGAGCATGCTGGCGATCTGGCGCAGCAGCTCCAGATGGGCATCGGTTGCCGCTTCCGGTACCAACAGGACGAACAGCAGATCCACCGGCGCACCGTCGATGGCGTCGAAGTCGACGGCGGTCTCCAGGTGCAGCACGGCGCTGATCGGAGCACTGCAGCCGGCCAGGCGGCAGTGGGGAATGGCGATGCCGTTGCCGAAGCCGGTGGAACCGAGCTTCTCGCGGGCGATAAGGCTTTCGAAGATATCCTGGGCGTCCAGGTCGGGCAGGTCGCGCGCCACCAGGTTGGCGATCTGTTCGAGCACGCGTTTCTTGCTGCCGCCCGGCACGTTCACCAGGGAACGGCCGGGGGTCAGGATGTTTTCAAGTCGGATCATGGATGGGGAATGTCAGCGGGCCGTGGCGCCTTGCAGGCGTTCGAGCTGCTTTTCCTTGTGCTTGATGAGTTGACGGTCGAGTTTGTCGGCCAGCAGGTCGATGGCTGCGTACATGTCCTGGTGTTCTGCGTTGGCGACGACTTCGCCGCCGGCGACGTGCAGGGTGGCTTCGATCTTCTGCTTGAGTTTCTCGACCTCCATGGTCACCTGAACGTTGGTGATCTTGTCGAAGTGGCGTTCCAGTCGGCCCAGTTTCTCGCCGATATAGTCACGCAGGGCGTCGGTCACATCCAGCTGATGTCCACTGATGTTGACTTGCATACCGCTTTCTCCTTGTTGCCTTGTGTAAGAGACGGGTCATGTGCGACCCGCCGCCGGAACACGTTGGCCTGGGACCTGGGGTCTCCAGTCGATCTGGCCTACATCAGTCGCTTGCGCTCACTGGAGGGCGCTATGCCGAGGGACTCGCGGTACTTGGCGACCGTCCGACGGGCGACTTGGATGCCTTGTGCCTCCAGTAAACCAGCGATCTTGCTGTCGCTCAACGGCTTTTTCGCGTTTTCTGCGGCGACCAGTTTCTTGATGATGGCGCGGATCGCGGTGGACGAGCATTCGCCGCCCTCGGAGGTGCTGACATGGCTGGAGAAGAAATATTTCAGCTCGTAAATGCCACGCGGGGTGTGCATGAACTTCTGTGTGGTGACGCGTGAGATGGTCGACTCGTGCATGCCCACCGCCTCGGCGATATCGTGCAGAACCAGAGGCTTCATCGCCTCGTCGCCATAGTCGAGGAAGCCGCGCTGATGCTCGACGATCTGCGTGGCCACCTTCATCAGCGTCTCGTTGCGGCTCTGCAGGCTCTTGATGAACCAGCGCGCCTCCTGCAACTGATTGCGCATGAAGGTGTTGTCGGCGCTGGAGTCGGCGCGTTTGACGAAGCCGGCATACTGCGGGTTGACGCGCAGGCGCGGCATCGCCTCCTGGTTCAGTTCCACCAGCCAGCGGTCGTTGTGCTTGCGTACGATCACGTCCGGCACCACGTATTCCGGCTCGCTGGATTCGATCTGCGAACCCGGGCGCGGATTGAGGCGCTGGATCAGGTCGATGACCTGCTTGAGCTCGTCTTCCTTGAGTTTGGTGCGGCGCATCAGCTGGGCGTAGTCGCGGCTGCCGAGCAGTTCCAGATAGTCGCTGACCACGCGCTGGGTTTCACTGAGCCAGGGTGTTTTGGCGGGCAGCTGGCGCAGTTGCAGCAGCAGGCATTCACGCAGGTTGCGCGCGCCGATGCCGGCGGGTTCGAACTGCTGGATGCGGTGCAGCACCACTTCCACTTCGTCCAGCTCGATGTCCAGCTCGGGGTCGAAGGAGTCGGTGACTTCTTCGAGCGATTCTTCCAGGTAGCCGTCGTTGTTGATGCAGTCGATCAGGGTGGCGGCGATCAGCCGGTCCTTGTCCGACATGGGGGCCAGGTTCAGCTGCCAGAGCAGATGGCTCTGCAGGCTCTCGCCGCTGGAAGTACGGGTGGTGAAATCCCACTCGTCGTCGTCATTGCTCGGCAGGCTGCTGGCGCTGGTCTGGTAGATGTCTTCCCAGGCGGTGTCGACCGGCAGCTCGTTGGGGATGCGTTCGCCCCATTCGCCCTCTTCCAGGTTGTCCACCGTCGGCGCGGTTTCCTGGTAGCTCTCTTCCTTGGCCGGGGAAGGGGGGGCGCTCTCTGCGCCGTCGGCCATGGGGTCGCTGTTGTCGAAGTCGTCGCCGTCTTCCTGGCGCTCGAGCATGGGGTTGGATTCCAGGGCTTCCTGGATTTCCTGTTGCAGGTCCAGGGTCGACAACTGGAGGAGGCGGATAGCCTGTTGCAGCTGCGGGGTCATCGTCAGCTGCTGGCCCATCTTGAGGACTAGCGATGGTTTCATTGCAGACCTTAATTTACTGGCGAGTTACGCCTTCCACATCAGGGCGCCGAAGCGCCGCCAGGAAGCAAATTATATGCCTGAACTTCTGGGCTTTGCCTAGAGGCTGCCATATTTCTGTAGCGAAACAGCGGGCAGCCTACAGGCGGAACTCGTGGCCCAGGTAAACCTCTTTCACCGTCTGGTTGGCGAGGATGGTCTGCGCATCGCCCTCGGCGATCAGCTGGCCATCGTTGACGATATAGGCGGTTTCGCAGATATCCAGGGTTTCGCGCACGTTGTGATCGGTGATCAGGATGCCGATGCCCTTGGCCTTGAGGTGATGGATGATCTGCTTGATGTCGCCCACCGAGATCGGGTCGACGCCGGCAAAGGGCTCGTCGAGCAGGATGAACTTGGGGTTGGTGGCCAGGGCGCGGGCGATTTCCACGCGGCGCCGCTCGCCGCCGGACAGGCTCATGCCCAGGCTGTCGGCGATATGGTGGATGTGGAACTCCTGCAGCAGGTTCTCCAGCTCTGCCTGACGCCCGGCGCGGTCCAGGTCCTTGCGCGTCTCAAGGATCGCCATGATGTTGTCGGTCACCGACAGCTTGCGAAAGATCGAGGCTTCCTGCGGCAGATAACCGATGCCGGCACGGGCGCGACCGTGCATCGGCTGATGGCTGACGTCGAGGTCGTCGATCAGCACGCGGCCCTGATCGGCGCGTACCAGGCCGACGATCATGTAGAAGCAGGTGGTCTTGCCGGCGCCGTTGGGGCCAAGCAGGCCGACGATCTGGCCGCTTTCGATGCTCAGGCTGACGTCGCGCACGACCTGGCGGCTCTTGTAGCTTTTCGCCAGGTGTTGGGCTTTGAGAATGGCCATTACTGCTCTGCCTGCTGGTCCGCGGGTTTGTTCTTCGGCTGGATGACCATGTCGATGCGCGGACGCGGCGTGCTGACATTGCCGCCAGTGGCGCGGCCGGCGTTGACGATCTGGCGACGGGTGTCGTAGACGATCTTCTCGCCTTCGAAGGTATTGCCTTCCTGGATCACCTTGGCCTGATCGATCAGCACGATGCGTTCGTTGCTGGCGAAATACTGGATGGTACGGCCGTAGGCCTTGACGATTTCCTTGTCCACTGCCGGCTTCTGCTCGTAATAGGCAAGGTTGCCCACCGAGGTGAAGACGTCGATGTCGCCGCTGGCGGTCTGGGTGATGGTCACGGTGTCGCCGGTGATCTTCAGGGTGCCCTGAGTGATGATCACGTCGCCGCGGTACACCGCCACGCCCTGCTTGTCATCCAGTTCGGCGCTGTCGGCCTGGATGCGAATGGGCTGGTTGCGGTCGGACGGCAGAGCCCAGGCGCTCGCGCTTCCCAATGCGGCGCCGAGGGCGAGAATCAGGGGGAGGGTGTTAACGAACCTCATGCTGGCCTCTTACGTTGGACTGCAGGAGCATCCTGCCGTCATTCAAATACGCTTTCATTCCTTGTGCCGTGGTCACCCCGTTGGCCGCGACGATTCTAACGGCTTGCTCGGTCTGCGCATATTCCTTGTCGGGAATAACGGTCATGCGGCTGCTGGTGATGATGGTCGGGCGATTCTTGGCGTCTGTGCGGGCAATGCGCACGTCGTCGATCAGTTCTACCTCGACGCCGCCGGGCGAGACCTCGGCACGCTTGCTGGTGACGTTCCAGGGCAGTTCGTCGCCGCGGTAGAGATCCAGCTTGGGCATTTCGATAAGAGTGATGTCGGTGCTCTTGATGTGCTCGAGCTTGTCGGCGGTCATGCGGTAGTGCAGTTTGCCGTCGTCCTGATATTGCACGGAGCGTGCGCCGATCACGTAGAAGTCGATGGCCTGCTCGTGATTGCTCTGCTGGGTCCGGCGCGTGCTGTCCGGAGCGATGTTCCAGTAGCCGAGCGCCGCCACGATCACGGCGATCAGGGCAAAGATCAGGGTGTTGAGGATTTTGCGCGGCATGCTGTTCTCTACAGGTAGGCGGCCTGGGCCGCATCCAGCGTGCCCTGGGCACGCATGATCAGTTCGCAGAATTCCCGCGCCGCGCCATCGCCGCCACGCGCCTGGGTCACCCCATGAGCGTGCTGGCGCACGAAGCTGTCGGCGCTGGCCACGGCCATGCCCAGTCCGACCCGGCGCATCACCGGAAGATCCGGCAGGTCGTCGCCCAGATAGGCGACCTGCTCATAGCTTAGGCCGAGTTCGGCGAGCAGACCGTCGAGAACGACCAGCTTGTCTTCGCGGCCCTGGAACAGGTGCTGGATGCCCAGGTTGTTGGCGCGGCGCTCGACCACCGGGGTCTTGCGCCCGCTGATGATGGCGGTGCGCACGCCGGAGTTGATCAGCATCTTGATGCCGTGGCCGTCGAGCGTATTGAAGGTCTTGAACTCGCTGCCGTCTTCGAGGAAGTACAGGCGGCCGTCGGTGAGCACGCCATCGACGTCGAACACCGCCAGTTTCACCGCGCGGGCACGCTGCAGCAGGTCGTTCATCACATCACCCCCGCGCGCAGCAGGTCGTGCATGTTCAGTGCGCCGACCGGTCGATCCTGGTCGTCCACCACCACCAGCGCATTGATCTTGTGGTCTTCCATGATCTTCAGGGCCTCGGCGGCGAGCATTTCGGCGCGGGCGGTCTTGCCGTGCGGCGTCATCACCTCGTCGATCGAGGCCTGGCGCACGTCGATGCCCTTGTCCAAGGTGCGGCGCAGATCGCCGTCGGTGAAGATGCCGGCGAGGCGGCCGTCGGCTTCCAGCACCACGGTCATGCCCAGGCCCTTCTGGGTCATTTCCAGCAGCGCATCACGCAGGCTGGTACCGCGATTCACCCGTGGCAGGGCGTCGCCTGCGTGCATGACGTTTTCCACCTTGAGCAGCAGGCGGCGGCCGAGGGCGCCACCGGGATGGGAGAAGGCGAAGTCTTCCGCGGTGAAGCCGCGCGCTTCCAGCAGGGCGATGGCCAGGGCGTCGCCCAGCACCAGGCTGGCGGTGGTTGAGGAGGTCGGCGCCAGGTTCAGCGGGCAGGCTTCCTGCGACACGCGGGCATCGAGATTGACCTCGGCGGCCTTGGCCAGGGGCGAGTCCGGGTTGCCGGTCATGCTGATCAGGCGGATGCCGAGACGCTTGATCAGCGGCAGCAGGGTGACGATTTCCGCGGTGCTTCCGGAGTTGGACAGGGCCAGAACGATATCGTCCTTGGTGATCATGCCCATGTCGCCATGGCTGGCTTCTGCCGGGTGGACGAAGAAGGACGTGGTGCCGGTGCTGGCCAGGGTGGCGGCGATCTTGTTGCCGATGTGTCCGGATTTACCCATGCCGACCACCACGACGCGGCCCTTGCAGGCCAGAATCAGTTCGCAGGCCTTGATGAAGTTGGCGTCGATGCGAGGCAGCAGTTCCTGCACCGCTTCGAGTTCGAGGCGGATGGTACGCTGTGCGGAATCAATCAGGTCGCGGGTCTGGTTCATGCTCGAATGGGGCTGCCGGACGAAAAAGACGGGGATTATAAACGGAAAAGATGATCGCGCTCACCTTTGCTGAAGCGCAGCGTCATGCCGAAGCTGTCGCAAGTCTGAACGCCGTATCTGGCTGCTATTGGGCGCGATAAGCGGCAAATGCTATAGTCCGCGGCCATTTTGCCCCTCTGGCTGGCGCGTGTCCTCGCTCGTGGAGGGGGCGTCTGCCAGGAAGGCCCGATTTTCAAGGAGTTCAGATGAGCGCCGAGCACGAGTACGCGATCGAGTTGCAGGGCGTCAGCTTTCAGCGCGGTACGCGGGCGATCTTCGACAAGGTCGACATCCGCATTCCGCGCGGCAAGGTCACCGGTATCATGGGGCCGTCGGGTTGCGGCAAGACCACGCTGTTGCGTCTGATCGCCGCCGAGCTGCGGCCGTCCGCCGGCGAGGTGCGGGTGGCGGGCGTCAATCTGCCGAGCCTGTCGCGTGACGAACTGTTCGACATGCGCAAGCAGATGGGCGTGCTGTTTCAGAGTGGTGCGCTGTTCACCGATCTCGACGTGTTCGAGAACGTGGCCTTTCCGCTGCGCGTGCACACCCAGCTGCCGGAAGAGATGATTCGCGACATCGTCCTGATGAAGCTGCAGGCCGTTGGTCTGCGCGGTGCGCTGGAGCTGATGCCCGACGAGCTGTCCGGTGGCATGAAGCGCCGCGTGGCGCTGGCCCGGGCCATCGCGCTCGATCCGCAGATTCTCCTGTACGACGAGCCCTTCGTCGGGCAGGACCCCATTGCCATGGGCGTGCTGGTACGGCTGATCCGTCTGCTCAACGATGCCTTGGGCATCACCAGCGTGGTGGTGTCCCACGATCTGGCGGAAACCGCCAGCATCGCCGACTACATCTACGTGGTCGGGGATGCCCAGGTGCTGGGCCATGGTACGCCGGCCGAGCTGATGGAGTCGGATAACCCGCGCATTCGCCAGTTCATGAAAGGCACTCCGGATGGTCCGGTGCCGTTCCATTATCCGGCACCGGACTACCGCGAAGATCTGTTGGGGAGAGGTTGATGCGCAGAATTTCACCGCTCGAACGGCTGCGTCTGTTCGGTCGTGCGGGTATCGATGTGGTGGCGACCCTGGGGCGCTCGGTGCTGTTTCTCGTCGGCGCGGTGTTCGGCCGCAGTCGCGCCGGCAAGCCGCTGCAGCTGCTGATCAAGCAGCTGTTCGCCGTGGGCGTGATGTCCCTGGCGATCATCGTCGTTTCCGGCATTTTCATCGGCATGGTACTGGCCCTGCAGGGCTACAACATCCTGGTCAGCTACGGCTCCGAGCAGGCGGTGGGGCAGATGGTCGCCCTGACCCTGCTGCGCGAACTGGGACCGGTGGTCACCGCATTGCTGTTCGCCGGTCGCGCGGGGTCCGCGCTGACCGCCGAAATCGGCAACATGAAGTCCACCGAGCAGCTGTCCAGCCTGGAAATGATCGGCGTCGACCCGCTCAAGTACATCATCGCGCCGCGCCTGTGGGCCGGCTTCATCTCCATGCCGCTACTGGCGATGATCTTCAGTGTCGTCGGCATCTGGGGTGGGGCGATGGTCGCCGTCGACTGGCTGGGTGTCTACGAGGGCTCGTTCTGGTCCAACATGCAGAACAGTGTTTCCTTTTATGACGACGTGCTCAACGGCGTGATCAAGAGCATCGTCTTCGCCTTCGTGGTGACCTGGATCGCCGTGTTCCAGGGCTATGACTGCGAGCCCACTTCCGAAGGCATCAGCCGCGCGACCACGCGTACCGTGGTGTATGCCTCGCTGGCCGTGCTTGGCCTGGATTTCATTCTGACCGCTTTGATGTTTGGAGATTTCTGATGCAAAACCGCACGCTGGAGATTGGTGTCGGCCTGTTCCTCATGGCCGGTGTGCTGGCCCTGCTGCTGCTGGCCCTGCGCGTCAGCGGCCTGAGCGTCGGTACCTCGGGCGACACCTACAAGGTCTATGCCTACTTCGACAACATCGCCGGGCTCACCGTGCGCGCCAAGGTGACCATGGCCGGTGTGACCATCGGCAAGGTCACCGCCATCGATCTGGATCGCGACAGCTACATGGGCCGGGTGACCCTGGAGCTCGACGGTAGCGTCAACAACCTGCCCGAGGATTCCACCGCGTCGATTCTGACCGCGGGTCTGCTCGGCGAGAAATACATCGGCATCAGCGTCGGCGGTGACGAGGAGGTGCTCAAGGATGGCGGCACCATTCACGACACCCAGTCCTCGCTGGTGCTGGAAGACCTGATTGGCAAATTCCTGCTCAATTCGGTCAATAAAGATGAAGCCAATTGATGAGGGCTCCCCAGATGCTCAAGACCTTGCGTAATTCCCTGTTCGCGTTGCTGGCCGCCATGCCGCTGCTGGCGCTGGCTGCGCCGAGCGCCCATGAGGTGGTGCAGCAGACCACCGACACCCTGCTGGCCGATCTCAAGGCCAACAAGGAGCAGTACCGCAGCAATCCCGCTGCCTTCTACGATTCGCTCAACCAGATTCTCGGCCCGGTGGTGGATGTCGACGGCATCTCCCGTGGGGTGATGACCGTGCGCTATTCGCGCCAGGCCTCGCCGGAGCAGATGAGCCGCTTTCAGGAGAATTTCAAGCGCAGCCTGATGCAGTTCTACGGCAACGCCCTGCTCGAGTATGACAACCAGGACATCCGCGTGCTGCCGGCCGGCGGCAAGCAGGATGCCGAGCGCACCTCGGTGGGCATGGAGATCCGTGATGCCAAGGGCGCGGTCTATCCGCTGTCCTACACCATGGTGGCGATGGACGGGACCTGGAAGCTGCGCAACGTGATCATCAACGGCATCAACGTCGGCAAGCTGTTCCGTGATCAGTTCGCCCAGTCGATGCAGAACAACCGCAACGACCTGGACAAGGTCATCGACACCTGGGCCGACACCGTCGCCAGGGCGCGTCAGGCACGGGGCGAGTCGTGAGTCAGGCGAGCATCAGCGAAAGCGCGCCGGGGCAGCTGCAGCTTTCCGGCGTGCTCGACTACAGCACCGGCCCGCTGCTGCGCGAGCAGGGCGCGCGCCGGATCGCCGCCAGCAGTGCGGCGCGTCTGTCGCTCGACTGCGGCGCGGTTGAGAAGTCCAGCAGCGTCGGTCTGGCCCTGCTGCTGGCATTCGTCCGCGATGCGCGCAAGGCCGGGCGCGAGCTGGTGATCACCGGCCTGCCGGAGGACATGCGGCAGATCGCTCAGGTCAGCGAGCTGCTGGAGTTGTTGCCGCTGGAGTAGCGGTGCCGCGGGTGCGAGGCATGCGCGGCGCACTGCCGTCGTTCCGTCAGCAGCGCTGCATGCGGGGTTCGCAGGCGGGAGGCTTTTTTGTATGATGGCCGACCCGCGGGCTCAGGTGCCCGAATGCGTCAGTCGAGGTCGAGCATGCAGGCTGCAGAAGTAAAAAGCCTCCTAGAGGAAAAACTCCCGAATACCCAGGTGGAAGTGGAAGGCGAAGGCTGCAACTTCCAGCTCAACCTGATCAGCGACGAGCTGGCCGCCCTCAGCCCGGTCAAGCGTCAGCAACAGATCTATGCCCACCTCAACGCCTGGATCGCCAATGGCAGCATCCATGCCGTGACCATGAAATTCTTCAGCCAGGCCGATTGGGCCGCGCGTTCCTGAGCCTGCGGGCGACGAGATTCCTATGGACAAACTGATCATTACCGGCGGCGTTCGCCTCGATGGCGAAATCCGCATTTCCGGGGCGAAGAACTCCGCCCTGCCGATTCTCGCAGCGACCCTGCTGGGCGACGAGCCCGTCACCATCTGCAACCTGCCGCACCTGCACGACATCACCACCATGATCGAGTTGTTCGGTCGCATGGGCGTCGAGCCGGTGATCGACGAGAAGCTGTCCGTGGAAGTCGATGCACGCTCGATCAAGACCTTGGTGGCGCCCTACGAGCTGGTGAAGACCATGCGTGCCTCGATCCTGGTGCTCGGCCCCATGGTCGCGCGCTTCGGCGAGGCCGAAGTGGCCCTGCCCGGCGGTTGCGCCATCGGTTCGCGTCCGGTCGACCTGCACATCCGCGGTCTCGAGGCCATGGGCGCGCAGATCGACGTGGAAGGCGGCTACATCAAGGCCAAGGCGCCCGAGGGCGGCCTGCGCGGTGCGCATTTCTTCTTCGACGTGGTCAGCGTGACCGGCACCGAGAACATCATGATGGCCGCGACCCTGGCCAAGGGCCGCAGCGTGCTGGAAAACGCCGCTCGTGAGCCCGAGGTGGTCGACCTGGCCAACTGTCTGATCGCCATGGGGGCGAAGATCCAGGGCGCCGGCACCGACACCATCATCATCGATGGCGTCGAGCGCCTGCACGGCGCGCGTTTCAACGTGATGCCCGACCGTATCGAAACCGGCACCTACCTGGTGGCCGCTGCCGTCACCGGCGGTCGGGTCAAGGTCAAGGACGCCGATCCGTCGACCCTGGAGGCCGTGCTGGCCAAGCTGCAGGAAGCCGGCGCCGAGATCACCACCGGTCCGGACTGGATCGAGCTGGACATGAAGGGCAAGCGTCCCAAGGCCGTCAACCTGCGCACCGCTCCGTATCCGGCGTTCCCTACCGACATGCAGGCGCAGTTCATCGCCCTCAATGCCGTGGCCGAAGGCACCGGTACGGTGATCGAAACCGTCTTTGAAAATCGCTTTATGCACGTCTACGAGATGCTGCGCATGGGCGCCAACATTCTGGTCGAGGGCAACACCGCCATCGTCACCGGCGTCGAGAAGCTCAAGGGCGCACCGGTCATGGCCACCGACCTGCGCGCGTCGGCCAGCCTGGTACTGGCGGCGCTGATGGCCGAGGGCGATACCCTGATCGACCGCATCTACCACATCGACCGCGGTTACGAGTGCATCGAGGAGAAGCTGCAACTTCTCGGCGCCAAGATCCGCCGCGTACCGGGCTAAGCCTCCGTTGTCGTAGGGCCGCTCCCTGTCGGAGCGGCCGCTTCCGCTCAAGGAAACCGTTTCATGCTGACCATCGCCCTGTCCAAAGGCCGTATCCTCGACGACACCCTGCCGCTGCTGGCAGCGGCGGGCATCGAGCCGACCGAGAATCCGGACAAGAGCCGCAAGCTGATCATCCCGACCACTCAGGATGACGTGCGCCTGTTGATCGTGCGTGCCACCGACGTGCCGACCTATGTCGAGCATGGCGCGGCCGACCTCGGCGTGGCCGGCAAGGATGTGCTGATGGAATACGGCGGGCAGGGCCTGTACGAGCCACTGGATCTGCAGATCGCCAAGTGCAAGCTGATGACCGCCGGCAAGGTCGGCGCGCCGGAGCCCAAGGGGCGCCTGCGCGTAGCCACCAAGTTCGTCAATGTCGCCAAGCGCTACTACGCCGAGCAGGGCCGTCAGGTCGACATCATCAAGCTCTACGGCTCGATGGAACTGGCGCCGCTGGTGGGCCTGGCCGACAAGATCATCGACGTGGTCGACACCGGCAACACCCTGCGCGCCAACGGCCTGGAACCGCAGGAGCTGATCGCCACCATCAGCTCGCGCCTGATCGTCAACAAGGCTTCGATGAAGATGCAGCACGGCCGCATCCAGGCGCTGATCGAAACCCTGCGTGGCGCGGTCGAGGCGCGACACCAAGGCTGACTCCTTTCCGCGACTTCTGGTCGCGGCAGCCTATCCGTGTCATAGCCATTTTTCTTGGGTGCCCGCACGGTGGGCTTGCTACTCTAGCGGCGCCTGAGATTTGCCATTACACGAGGCTTTGCCATGACCGCTCCCATTGCCGTTCGTCGACTCAACGCCGCTGACCAGGACTTCGCCCGACACCTGGATCATCTGCTGAGCTGGGAAAGCGTCTCCGACGATGGCGTCAATCAGCGTGTGCTGGAAATCATCCAGGCCGTGCGCGAGCGTGGCGATGCCGCGCTGGTCGAATACACCCAGCGTTTCGATGGCCTGGAGGTCGCCTCCATGGCCGACCTGATCCTGCCGCGCGAGCGTCTGGAACTGGCCCTCGAACGTATTTCCCCCGCACAGCGCCAGGCGCTGGAAGTCGCCGCCGAGCGCGTGCGCAGCTACCACGAGAAGCAGAAGCAGGATTCCTGGCGCTACAGCGAGGCCGACGGCACCGTGCTGGGGCAGAAGGTCACGCCGCTGGATCGCGCCGGTCTGTACGTGCCGGGCGGCAAGGCTTCCTATCCATCCTCGGTATTGATGAACGCCATCCCGGCCAAGGTCGCCGGCGTGCCCGAGGTGGTCATGGTGGTGCCGACCCCGCGCGGCGAGATCAACGAGATCGTCCTGGCTGCCGCCGCCATCGCCGGCGTCGACCGCGTGTTCACCATCGGTGGGGCCCAGGCCGTGGCGGCGCTGGCCTATGGCACCGAGAGCGTGCCGCCGGTGGACAAGATCGTCGGCCCAGGCAACATCTACGTGGCCACCGCCAAGCGCCACGTGTTCGGCAAGGTGGGCATCGACATGATTGCTGGGCCTTCTGAAATTCTGGTGGTGTGCGATGGCCAGACCGATCCGGACTGGATCGCCATGGACCTGTTCTCCCAGGCCGAGCACGACGAGGACGCCCAGTCGATCCTGGTCAGCCCGGACGCTGCCTTCCTCGACCGCGTTGCCGCAAGTATCGCCAACCTGCTGCCGACCATGGAGCGTGCCGAGATCATCCGCACCTCGCTGGAAGGCCGTGGTGCGCTGATTCAGGTGGCCGACATGGCCCAGGCCATCGAGGTGGCCAACCGCATCGCCCCCGAGCACCTGGAGCTGTCGGTGGCCGATCCGGAAGCCTGGCTGCCCGAGATCCGTCACGCCGGCGCGATCTTCATGGGTCGCTACACCGCGGAGGCCTTGGGCGACTACGTGGCCGGCCCCAATCACGTGCTGCCGACTTCCGGCACCGCGCGCTTTTCCTCGCCGCTGGGGGTGTACGACTTCCAGAAGCGCTCGTCGATCATCTTCTGCTCGCCGGACGGTGCATCGGAGCTGGGCAAGAGCGCCTCGGTGCTGGCCCGTGGCGAGTCGCTGACCGCGCACGCTCGCAGCGCCGAGTACCGCATCAAGCCCTGAGGGTAGGGTGCGCCGCGCGCACCTTGTGAATGTTTTGGTGCGCACGGCGCACCCTACGGGATCACGCTTCGCAGGTTGCACGAAGCGATATCCATCGCCCATGCAACGCATTTCGAGGAGAGAAGGGCAGATGAGCAAGTTCTGGAGCCCCTTCGTCAAGGACCTGGTGCCCTATGTGCCGGGTGAGCAGCCCAAGCTGAGCAAGCTGGTCAAGCTCAATACCAACGAGAACCCCTACGGCCCGTCGCCCAAGGCCATCGCGGCGATGCAGGCCGAGCTGAACGACGACCTGCGCCTGTACCCGGACCCCAACGGCGACCGGCTGAAACAGGCCGTGGCCGACTACTACGGCGTGAGCACGGCGCAGGTGTTCGTCGGCAACGGCTCCGACGAGGTGCTGGCGCACGCCTTCCATGGCCTGTTCCAGCATGACAAGCCGCTGCTGTTCCCGGATGTCACCTACAGCTTCTACCCGGTCTACTGCGGCCTGTATGGCATCGAGTTCGAGGCGCTGGCGCTGGACGAAAATTTCCAGATCCGTGTCGAGGACTATGCCCGGCCCAATGGCGGCATCATCTTCCCCAATCCCAACGCGCCGACCGGCTGCCTGCTGCCACTCGAGGCCGTCGAGCGTCTGCTGCAGGACAGCCCGGATTCGGTGGTGCTGGTGGATGAAGCCTATATCGACTTCGGCGGCCAGAGCGCCATCGCCCTGGTCGACAAGTACCCGAATCTGCTGGTCACCCAGACCCTGTCCAAGTCGCGTTCGCTGGCCGGTCTGCGCGTCGGTATCGCGGTTGGTCACCCGGACCTGATCGAGGCGCTGGAGCGGATCAAGAACAGCTTCAACTCCTATCCGCTCGATCGCATGGCCATCGCCGGCGCAGCGGCGGCGTTCGCCGATCGCGAGTATTTCGAGCAGACCTGCAAGCAGGTGATCGCCAGTCGCGAGGCGGTGGTCGCCGGGCTGCAGGGGCTGGGTTTCGAGGTGTTGCCGTCGGCCGCCAACTTCGTCTTCGCTCGTCACCCGGGCAAGGATGCCGCCACCCTGGCGGCCGGTCTGCGCGAGCAGGGCGTGATCGTGCGCCACTTCAAGCAGCCGCGCATCGCCCAGTTCCTGCGTATCACCATCGGCACGCCGGAGCAGAACCAGGCCCTGCTGGATGCCCTGCAAGGTCTTTGATCCAGGCGGGCTGAAAAAAGCCGGTGGCGCGTCAGCGTCACCGGCTTTTTTCATGGCACCGAGGGGCTTATTCGTGGTGCGGCTGGCCAAGGAAGGTCAGCGAGGTGAACAGACCACGGCTCTCGATATTCGGGTCGTTTTCCACCGGTACGTAGACCGAGGCGCTGATGATGTTCAGCGCCTCGTTGCGCACCGTGACCTGGGCACGGCCCTCGGCATCGGTTACCGCGCTGACCTGGTGCGGCGCGCCACGATAGTCACCGACCAGCTCGACGCCTGCCATCGGCTTGCCGTCCACCAGCACGCGCACTGGCAGCGGCTTGCCCGGGCCGACCTTGAGCGGGTCGGTTTCCGGCACTATGACCATCTTCAGCGGCTCCAGCGCAGGCAGCTTGGCGTCTTCGGCGTAGATCGCCAGGCTGTACTTGTAGGTGTGCAGCGACTGGGTCGAGTTCGGCACCTGGCTGCGGCCCTGGTTGATCCACTGGCCGTCCGGGGTCTTCGACCAGGCGCCGTTGTCCAGTGCCACGCCGAGTACGGCGGGTTTCTTCAAGGGTTGCAGGCGGGCATGGTCGGCCAGGCGCTCGACGGTCACCGGAATCATCTTGCCGGCGGTGTCATAGGCCCAGGAGCCGCTGATCTTCTCCGGCTTGAAGGCGTCGTCCTCGGCGCCATGGCCGTAGACCACTTCGATGTTGCCGCGACGCTCTTCGGTCCACAGGCCGTGGGCGAGGGCGCCGCTGCTGGCGAACAGGCCGGCGAGCAGCAGGCAGGCGGGAATGCGCATGAATATCTCCAATTCACAGGTTGAGGGTCAGGTTGACGCTGAGGTTGCGGGGATCGCCGGGCATTACCCAGACGCTGTTGAACGAGCGCTCGTAGTACTTGCGATCGAACAGGTTGTTGAGGTTCAGGCCCAGGCTCAGGTCCTTGGTGGCCTGCCAGCGGGCCAGCAGATCGACCGTGGTGTAGGCCGGCAGCTCGAAGTTGCTGCCGGTCTGCCCGGAACGGTCGCCGACGTAGTTGACTGCGGCGCCGAATTCCGAGCCCTGCAGCGAGCCGCCCTGGAACTGGTAGACGCCCATCAGGCTGGCGCTGTTGCGGGCGATGCCGAGCAGATCGCTACCCTCGGGGATACTGTTGTCCTTGGTCACCTCGGCGTCGATGTAGGCATAGGCGCCGATCACCCGTAGGGCATCGGTGAGCTGGCCGCTGACCTGCAGATCCAGGCCCTGGCTGCGGGCCTTGCCGGCGGCGATGCTGTCGCCGGGATTGTTCGGGTCGGCGGTCAGCACGTTTTCCTTCTCGATATGGAACAGCGCCACGGTGGCGCCGAGGCGGCTGTCGAACAGGTCGAGTTTCAGGCCGGTCTCGTAGCCGAGGCCCTTCTCCGGCTTGAACACCTGCCCCTGGGCACCGATGGTGTTGGGCTTGAACGACATCGAGGCGTTGGCGAACACGCCGACTTCCGGCGTCAGCTGGTAGAGCACGCCGGCACGCGGGGTGGCGACCTCCTTGGTCTGCTCGTTGCTGACCCGCGTGCTGCGGTTGCGCGCGGTCTGCTCGAAACGCTCCAGACGCACGCCGAGCAGGCCGCTCCAGCGTTCGCTGAAGGTGATCTGGTCCTGCAGGTTGAGGGCGTAGCTTTCCGTGTGTTCGTGGAAGTCGTTGGGATTGACCAGGGGCGGCTTGGGCTGGCCATAGATCGGGTTGTAGATGTTCTGGCCGTAGCCCAGACCGGTGACGCTCTGCGGGTACTTCTGGCTGTTGCGGTAGTTCTCGTACTCCAGGCCCAGCAGCGTCTGGTGCTGCCAGCCGGCCAGCTCGAACTGGCCGTGCAGCTCGGCCTGGGTGATGCTGTCGTTCCACTCGAAGCTGCGCTCGCGGTAGAAGCGCGTGACCTGGTCGCCGATCAGTCGCGACGGCTCGGAGCTGTTGCCGTCCAGGGTGCCCTGGCTGTAATGGCTGGCCAGGCGCAGCTTCCAGGCATCGCTGAGAAAGTGTTCCAGGCTCACCTGCAGTAGCTGGTTGTCGTTGCGGATCTCGCCGTCGTTGGGTTCGCCGAGGAAGGTCGAACGCTTGACGGCCCCCATCTTGCCGTCAACGGCGGGAATGCCGCGGTCGAACACCGAATCGGTGCGCGAGAACTCGCTGTCGATCATCAGCAGGGTGTCCGGCGACAGCTGCCAGCTCAGGCTCGGGTTGACGATCTGCCGCTGATTGCCGACGTGATCGCGGAAGCTGCCGTTGTCCTCCACCGCCAGGTTGACGCGCGAGAGCAGCGTGCCCTCGTCGTTCAGCGGGGTATTGACGTCGAGGCTGCTGCGGTAGCGATCCCAGCGTCCGGCGCTGGCCTTGAACTGGGTGAAGGCTTCCTGTTGCGGGCGCTTGGTGACGATGTTGACCAGCCCGCCCGGATCGCCACGGCCGTACAGGGCGGCTGCCGGGCCCTTGAGCACTTCCAGGCGCTCGATGGCCGAGGCGTCCGGTGAGCTGTAGCTGCCGCGGTTGATGGCGAAGCCGTTGCGGTACAGCTCGCCGGTGGTGAAGCCGCGCACGCTGTAGTTGAGGAAGGCCAGGCCGCCGAAGTTGTTCTGTCGAGACACGCCGCCGGCGAAGTCCAGGGCTCGGTCGATACGGCTGCTGCCGAGGTCTTCTAGCACCTGAGCCGGCACCACGCTGATGGCCTGGGGAATCTCGTTGATCGGCGTGTCGGTGCGGGTGGCGCTGGCCGAACGCGTGGCGCGATAGCCCTGTACCGGGCCGTCGGCCAGCTCCGGGCTGGCGCTGATGATGCTGTCTTCCAGCTGTGCGGGGGATTCTCCAGCCAGAGCGCAAGGCACTAGCAGGCTGGCGAGCAGGGCGGGAACGGCGCGCAAGGGGGAACTCCAGTCGATGACATTTGATGTAATAACATAACATTAAATGTTATCGAGAAAAGTTCCCAGGTGAAAAATAGAACCTGTCAGTTGCCGTTGATGGGAGGGCGGATGCCGACTTCTGCGGTCAGGGTGAGCGACTTGCCGTTGCGCATCACCTCGATGCGGATCTTGTCGCCCGGCTTGGTGCGCGCCACCTGATTCATCGAGCGGCGGCCGTCGCTGGCCGGTTCGCCATCGATGCTGAGGATCAGGTCGCCGGGCTGCAGTCCGGCCTTCTGCGCCGGGCCGTCACGATAGACGCCGGCGACGACGATGCCGGGGCGTCCTTCCAGGCCGAAGGATTCCGCCAGTTCGGGCGTCAGCGGCTGTACCTCGACGCCCAGATAGCCGCGGATCACCTGGCCGTGCTCGATGATCGCGCGCATCACCTCCAGTGCCAGCTTGACCGGAATGGCGAAGCCGATGCCCTGCGAGCCACCCGACTTGGAGAAGATCGCGGTGTTGATGCCCACCAGGTTGCCGTGGGCGTCCACCAGCGCGCCGCCCGAGTTGCCCGGGTTGATCGCCGCGTCGGTCTGGATGAAGTCCTCGTAGGTGTTGAGGCCCAGCTGGTTGCGGCCGGTGGCGCTGATGATGCCCATGGTCACCGTCTGGCCGACGCCGAAGGGGTTGCCGATGGCCAGGGTGACATCGCCGATGCGGATGCTGTCGGAGCGCCCCAGGGTGATCGCCGGCAGATCGGGCAGGTCGATCTTCAGTACCGCCAGGTCGGTTTCCGGGTCGTTGCCGATCACTCGGGCCAGGGTTTCACGGCCGTCCTTGAGGGCCACGATGATCTGGTCGGCGCCGCTGACCACATGATTGTTGGTCAGCAGATAGCCTTCCTTGCTCATCAGCACTGCCGAGCCCAGGCTCGATTCCATGCGCTGCTGGCGTGGCAGGTTGTCGCCGAAGAAGCGGCGGAAGGTGGGGTCTTCGAACAGCGGATGCGCCGGTTTGCTCACCAGCTTGGTGGTGTACAGGTTGGCTACTGCCGGTGAGGCGGTATCCACGGCTTCGGCATAGGACACCGGGCCCTCCTGCAGGCGGCTGTACAGCGGCGCCTGCACCAGTTGCACGTCCTGGCTTGGCAGACCTACCCATTGCGGGTAGCGCTGGATCAGCAGCAGCGCGAGCAGCACGCCGACCAGCAGGGGCCATCCGAGAAAACGCAGGGCCTGGGGCATCGAGAGCATCCTGAGGGTTGCGAGGGCCAAAGGCGGCCCTTTAAGGTGGCGCATTATAGTGAGGAGCTCGCCAATTAGGCAGCGGCTCGCAACAGCTTGTGAGGATCTTTCATGGCCATTGCCCTGTCTACCCTGGTTGGCGAAGCCGACCAGCTGCTCAACGCGTCACGCATCAGCGATTACTGCCCCAATGGCCTGCAGGTCGAGGGGCGGCCGCAGGTGCTGCGCATCGTCAGCGGCGTCACCGCCAGCCAGGCGCTGATCGAGGCGGCGATCGAGGCCGAAGCCGACGTGTTGCTGGTGCATCACGGCTACTTCTGGAAGGGCGAGAACCCCTGCGTCACCGGCATGAAGCAGCGTCGTCTGAAAGCGCTGCTGGCCCATGACATCAGCCTGCTGGCCTATCACCTGCCACTGGACGTGCACCCCGAGGTGGGCAACAACGTGCAACTGGCGCGTCAGCTCGGCATCGTCGTCGAAGGCCCGCTGGAGCCGGACAATCCGCGCACGGTAGGCCTCGTGGGTTCTTTGGAGGAGCCGATGAGCGCCGTCGATTTCGCCCGTCACGTGCAGCAGGTGCTGGGGCGCGAGCCGCTGTTGGTCGAAGGCGAAGGCCTGATCCGCCGGGTCGGCTGGTGTACGGGGGGCGGGCAGGGCTATATCGATCAGGCGATCGCCGCCGGTGTCGATCTATACCTGACCGGTGAAGCCTCCGAGCAGACCTTCCACAGCGCGCGCGAGAATGGCGTGAGCTTCATTGCCGCCGGCCATCACGCCACCGAGCGCTACGGCGTGCAGGCGCTGGGCGATTATCTGGCGCGGCGTTTCGCCCTGGAACACCTGTTCATCGACTGCCCGAATCCGGTCTGATTCGGACTTTCGTGCAGCTATAACGCTAGATCTTTTCGGTCTAACCGGCGCCCTGAGTATAAGCAGATGCTGTGGTAGAGTGCGCGCTCGTCCACGGCCCGCCGGCCCCATTACAGCAAACCGTGAGTAGCCATGCTCGATAAACTGACCCACCTGAAGCAGCTGGAGGCGGAGAGTATCCACATCATTCGTGAAGTGGCCGCCGAATTCGACAACCCGGTGATGCTCTATTCCATCGGTAAGGACTCCGCCGTGATGCTGCATCTGGCACGCAAGGCGTTCTTCCCTGGCAAGCTGCCGTTCCCGGTGCTGCACGTCGATACCCGCTGGAAGTTCCAGGAAATGTACCGCTTCCGCGAAAAGATGGTCAGCGAGATGGGCCTGGAGCTGATCACCCACATCAACCCCGATGGTGTGGCGCAGGACATGAATCCCTTCACCTACGGCAGTGCCAAGCACACCGACGTGATGAAGACCGAAGGCCTCAAGCAGGCGCTGGACAAGTACGGCTTCGACGCCGCCTTCGGTGGCGCGCGCCGCGACGAGGAGAAATCCCGCGCCAAGGAGCGTGTGTACTCCTTCCGCGACAGCAAGCACCGCTGGGACCCGAAGAACCAGCGCCCCGAGCTGTGGAACGTGTACAACGGCAAGGTCAAGAAGGGCGAGTCGATCCGCGTCTTCCCGCTGTCGAACTGGACCGAGCTGGACATCTGGCAATACATCTACCTGGAGCAGATCCCGATCGTGCCGCTGTACTTCGCCGCCGAGCGCGAAGTCGTGGAGCTCAACGGCACGCTGGTGATGATCGATGACGAGCGCATCCTCAACTACCTGACACCCGAGCAGAAGGCCAGCATCCACAAGAAGATGGTGCGCTTCCGTACCCTGGGCTGCTACCCGCTGACCGGCGCGGTGGAGTCCACCGCGGCGACCCTGCCGGACATCATCCAGGAAATGCTCCTGACCAAGACCAGCGAACGCCAGGGCCGGGTCATCGACCACGACGCCGCCGGTTCGATGGAAGAAAAGAAACGCCAGGGCTACTTCTAAGGATTCCTCATCATGAGTCACCAGTCTGATCTGATCAGCGAGGACATCCTCGCCTACCTGGCCCAGCACGAACGCAAGGAGCTGCTGCGCTTCCTCACCTGCGGCAACGTCGACGACGGCAAGAGCACCCTGATCGGGCGCCTGCTGCACGACTCCAAAATGATCTATGAGGACCATCTGGAGGCCATCAGCCGCGACTCGAAGAAGGTCGGCACCACCGGCGACGACATCGACCTGGCGCTGCTGGTCGACGGCCTGCAGGCCGAGCGCGAGCAGGGCATCACCATCGACGTGGCCTACCGCTACTTCAGCACCGCCAAGCGCAAGTTCATCATCGCCGACACTCCCGGCCATGAGCAGTACACCCGCAACATGGCCACCGGCGCGTCCACCTGCGACCTGGCGATCATCCTGATCGACGCCCGTTACGGCGTGCAGACCCAGACCAAGCGCCACAGCTTCATCGCCTCCCTGCTGGGCATCAAGCATATCGTCGTCGCGGTCAACAAGATGGACCTCAAGGGCTTCGACCAGGCTGTGTTCGAGCAGATCAAGGCCGATTACCTGAAGTTCGCCGAAGGCATCGCGCTCAAGCCGAGCACGCTGCACTTCGTGCCGATGTCGGCGCTCAAGGGCGATAACGTGGTCAACAAGTCCGAGCGCTCGCCCTGGTACGACGGCCAGTCGCTGATGGAAATCCTCGAGACCGTGGAAGTGGCGGGCGATCGCAACTTCGACGACCTGCGCTTCCCGGTGCAGTACGTCAACCGTCCCAACCTGAACTTCCGCGGCTTCGCCGGCACCCTGGCCAGCGGCATCGTGCGCAAGGGCGACGAAGTGATGGCGCTGCCGTCGGGCAAGACCAGCCGGGTCAAGTCCATCGTCACCTTCGAGGGCGAGCTGGAGCACGCCGGTCCGGGCCAGGCCATCACCCTGACCCTGGAAGACGAGATCGACGTGTCGCGCGGCGACATGCTGGTGCATGCCGACAATCGTCCGCAGGTCACCGACAGCTTCGAGGCCATGCTGGTGTGGATGGGCGAAGAGCCGATGCTGCCGGGCAAGAAATACGACATCAAGCGTGCCACCAGCTATGTGCCGGGCTCGATCCCCAGCATCGTTCACCGCGTCGACGTGAACACCCTGGAGCAGGGCGCGGCCAGCGAGCTGAAGCTCAACGAGATCGGCCGGGTCAAGGTCGCCCTGGATGCGCCGATTGCCCTGGATGGTTACGAGTACAACCGCACCACCGGTGCCTTTATCGTCATCGACCGCCTGACCAACGGCACCGTCGGCGCCGGCATGATCATCGCCGACCCGGTGGCGCAGGGTGGCGGCCAGCACGGTCGTCTGGCCCACGTATCGACCGAGGAGCGCGCCGCGCGCTTCGGCCAGCAGCCGGCCACCGTGCTGTTCAGCGGCCTGTCCGGCGCCGGCAAGAGCACCCTGGCCTATGCCGTGGAACGCAAGCTGTTCGACATGGGCCGTGCGGTATACGTGCTCGACGGGCAGAACCTGCGTCATGACCTGAACAAGGGCCTGCCGCAGGACCGCGCCGGCCGCGCCGAGAACTGGCGCCGCGCCGCGCATGTGGCGCGTCAGTTCAACGAGGCCGGGATGATCGCCCTGGCCGCCTTCGTCGCCCCGGATGCCGAAGGTCGCGAGCAGGCCAAGGTGCTGATCGGCGGCGAACGCCTGGTTACCGTGTACGTGCAGGCCTCGCCGCAGGTTTGCCGTGAACGCGACCCGCAGGGCCTGTACGCCGCCGGTGGCGACAACATCCCGGGCGAGGGCTTCCCCTACGACGTGCCGCTGGATGCCGATCTGGTGATCGACACCCAGACGCAGTCGGTCGAGGAGGGCGTCAAGGCAGTACTGGATCTGCTGCGTATCCGCGGCGCGATCTGACGCTCTTGCGCTGAACGAAAAGCCCCGCCCTCGTGCGGGGCTTTTTCATTCCTGGCAGCGGCCGTAGGGGCGAACTTTGCCCAACAAAAAGCCCCGCAATGGCGGGGCTCGGTGTTTCTGGCTGACGGGTTACTTCTTCAGACCGTAGCTCTCGTCCAGCATGCCGGGGCCGTCGCTCTTGGGCGCATAGTCCTTGGGCATCTCATAGTTCTTCGGCGGGGTCAGGCGCTCGCGCTTCTCGCCGGCTTCGGTGCTGTTGAGCGTGGCCAGCAGGCGCTGACGGGTCAGCTCGTCCAGAGCCAGGCGGTTGGCGCCGTCGGACAGATGCTCCTGCACGTCCTGGTAGCTCTGGGTGAGTTTCTTCACCAGGCTGGCGGTGGTGTTGAAGTGGGTCACCACTTCGTTCTGGTAGGCCTCGAAGCGAGCCTGCATTTCATCCATCTGCCGCTGGGTACGGCCCGGTGCGGCATTGGGGGCCAGGCGGGCGAGCAGAAAGCCCACGGCGATGCCGACCACCAGGGTCAGGGCGGGTATCAACCAGGCTGCAAGTGTCTGTTCCACGAGTCCTTCCTCTCAAAACGGCTTTGCTTTACGTTAGCGGCTCGAGCCTGTGCTGTATACGGTCATGCCGCTTTGCCGCACAGGCAGTTTGCTAGACGAGTCGACCCGGTACGGGGTCACGGAGTTCAGTGTTGCTCAGTCGCGAAACCCCCCTTTCCATCGCCGGCCCGGTGGGGCAGCTCGAAGCCCTTTTGCTCGAAGTGCCCGAAGCCCGTGGCGTAGCCCTGATATGCCACCCCAACCCGGTGCAGGGCGGCACCATGCTCAACAAGGTGGTGTCCACCCTGCAGCGCACCGCGCGCGACTGCGGCTATCACACATTGCGTTTCAATTACCGCGGCGTTGGTGCCAGTGCCGGGGCTCACGACATGGGCACGGGCGAGGTGGATGACGCCGAAGCCGTGGCGGCGTGGCTGCAGGACAAGTATCCGCATTTGCCGATTACCCTGCTGGGCTTTTCCTTCGGAGGCTTCGTCGCCGCTGCGCTGGGGGCACGCCTGGAGGTGCGCGGCCAGGTGCCGAGCAAGCTGTTTATGGTGGCACCGGCAGTGCACCGGCTGACGGCCGACACGCCGCCTGCAAGCCAGTGCCCGCTGGTGCTGATCCAGCCCGATGCCGATGAAGTGGTCGAACCGCAGGCGGTCTACGACTGGTCGGCTCACCTCGGACGTGCCCATGAGCTGCTGAAAGTGGCAGAATGCGGCCA
This sequence comes from Pseudomonas sp. GD04158, assembly GCF_029834875.1. Taxonomy (NCBI): domain Bacteria; kingdom Pseudomonadati; phylum Pseudomonadota; class Gammaproteobacteria; order Pseudomonadales; family Pseudomonadaceae; genus Pseudomonas; species Pseudomonas sp. GD04158. The sequence continues at coordinate 31,603 of NZ_JAODYT010000017.1, forward strand.
CTTCTTTCATGGCAAGCTGACCGATCTGAAGGACCTCCTTCTGCCGCGTCTGTGAGCTTGGCGTAGGGTGCGCCGTGCGCACCACAAAGCTGGTGCGCACGGCGCACCCTACGATCAATCTGGCATTCAAGGCGTCCCGCGGCCTCGGCTCGCGCGATCAGCGAATAGTTCAAGCAAAGCGAATCTGACATGACCACCCGTATCCTTACCGGTATCACCACCACCGGCACGCCGCACCTGGGCAACTACGCCGGCGCCATTCGCCCGGCCATCGCGGCCAGCCGCGACCCGCAGATGGACTCGTTCTATTTCCTCGCCGACTATCACGCGCTGATCAAGTGCGACGACCCGGCGCGCATCCAGCGCTCGCGTCTGGAAATCGCCGCGACCTGGCTGGCCCTGGGCCTGGACACCGACAAGGCGACCTTCTACCGCCAGTCCGACATTCCCGAGATTCCCGAACTGTGCTGGCTGCTGACCTGTGTCGCCGGCAAGGGCCTGCTCAACCGCGCCCACGCCTACAAGGCCTCGGTAGACAAGAACCTTGAGCAGGGCGAGGACCCGGATGCCGGCGTGACCATGGGCCTGTTCAGCTACCCGGTGCTGATGGCGGCGGACATCCTGATGTTCAACGCGCAGAAGGTGCCGGTCGGTCGTGATCAGATCCAGCATGTGGAAATGGCTCGCGACATCGGCCAGCGTTTCAACCACCTGTTTGGCAAGGGCAAGGACCTGTTCGTGCTGCCCGAGGTGGTGATCGAGGAAGAGGTGGCCACGCTGCCGGGACTCGATGGACGCAAGATGAGCAAGAGCTACGACAACACCATCCCGCTGTTCGGCAGCGCCAAGCAGCTCAAGGACGCCGTGGCGCGCATCGTCACCGACTCCAGGCTGCCGGGTGAACCCAAGGACGCCGAAGGTTCGCACCTGTTCACCCTGTACCAGGCTTTCGCCACTCCGGCGCAGCAGGCCGAGTTCCGTGCCGAGCTGGAAGGCGGGCTGGCCTGGGGCGAGGCGAAGAACCGCCTGTATCAGTTGCTCGAAGACACCCTGGGCGAGGCACGCGAGCGCTACAACGCGCTGATCGCCCGGCCGGCCGATCTGGAGGACATCCTCCTCGCCGGCGCTGCCAAGGCGCGCAAGATCGCCACGCCTTTCCTCGGTGAGCTGCGCGAGGCGGTGGGCCTGCGCTCGTTCCGCGAGCAGGTGCAGGTGGCTACCGGCGAGAAGAAGAAAGCCAGCAAGAGTGCACGCTTCGTCAGCTTCCGCGACGACGACGGCAGCTTCCGCTTCCGCCTGCTGGACGCCGATGGTGAGCAACTGCTGCTGTCGAAATCCTTCGCCGATGGCAAGTCGGCCGGCATGATCAACAAGCGCCTGCAATCCGGCGAGCCGCTGGATGTGCGTGCCGAAGGCCTGGCGTTCTCGGTGTGGATCGATGGCGAGAACGTGGCCAGCAGCCCCGAATTCGCCGATGGTCAGGCGCTGGAAGCGGCCATAACCCGTCTGCGTGAGGCGCTGGCGCCGCAGGAGTGAAGTAGCCCGGATGCAATCCGGGCTACGGCCATGATTGCCAACCAACGGGGGCGTCGCTAAAGTGACGCCCCCGTTTTTACTTGCCCGGCTAACGAATCATGACCCCCTTAGAGCGTTATCAGGCCGATCTCAAACGGCCCGACTTCTTCCATGATGCGGCCCAGGAAAACGCCGTTCGTCACCTGCAGCGTCTGTACGACGACCTGATCGCGCGCGATCAGGGCAAGTCCGGCCTGATGAGCAAGCTGTTCGGCAAGAAACCGCAAGGGCCGGTCAAGGGGCTGTACTTCTGGGGCGGCGTAGGGCGCGGCAAGACCTACCTGGTCGATACCTTCTTCGATGCGCTGCCGTTCGAGCAGAAGATGCGCACCCACTTCCACCGCTTCATGAAGCGTGTGCATGAGGAGATGAAGACCCTCAAGGGTGAGAAGAACCCGTTGACCATCATCGGCAAGCGCTTCGCCGACGAGGCGCGGGTGATCTGCTTCGACGAGTTCTTCGTCAGCGACATTACCGACGCCATGATCCTGGCCACCCTGCTCGAAGAACTGTTCAAGAACGGCGTATCGCTGGTGGCCACCTCCAACATCGTGCCGGACGGCCTGTACAAGGACGGCCTGCAGCGTGCGCGCTTCCTGCCGGCCATCGCCCTGCTCAAGGAGCACACCGACATCGTCAATGTCGACAGCGGTGTGGACTATCGTCTGCGGGCGCTGGAGCAGGCCGAGCTGTTCCACTTCCCGCTGGATGCCGAGGCCGATGCCAGCCTGATGAAGAGCTTCCGCAGCCTGCTGCCGGACTGCACGCACATGGTCGAGAACGAGGCGCTGATGATCGAGAACCGCGCCATCAACGCCGTGCGGGTCTGCGAAGACGTGGCCTGGTTCGAGTTCCGCGAGCTGTGCGATGGCCCACGCAGCCAGAACGACTACATCGAGCTGGGCAAGATCTTCCATGCGGTGATCCTGGCCAATGTCGAACAGATGGGCGTGGCCAAGGAAGACATGGCGCGGCGCTTCATCAACCTGGTGGACGAGTTCTACGACCGCAACGTCAAGCTGATCATCTCCGCCGAGGTGGAGCTCAAGGACCTGTATACCGGTGGCCGCCTGAGCTTCGAATTCCAGCGCACCCTGAGCCGCCTGCTGGAAATGCAGTCGCACGAGTTCCTCTCGCGCCCGCACCGGCCCTGACAACTGCCGAACCACGAAAAAGGCGACCCGAGAGGTCGCCTTTTTTGTGTCCTGGGTGGTGCGTGCTTCACCTAGGGTGCGCCGCACGCACCAAAAGCCCCTTATCAAGGCCCTACGTCGGCGCCTGTTTGTTGGTGCGCACGGCGCACCCTACGCCGGTCACCGTTCAATTCTTCGCCAGCTTCTGCCGATACTGCGCCAGCATCTTCTGCGCGTGCGCCACTTCCAGGGCCTCCATGGCATTGATCGGCTTGATCGCTGCGGCGCGCTCGAGGTGGGTGATCACCTTGTCCTCCTGATCGTCGCCGTACACGTAGGTCAGGGCGTTGGCGTACTCGTAATGGCCGATGGGCAGGTCGTCGCGGGCCTGGAAGCTGCGCTGGAAGTACTTCTCCATGTTGTCGGCGCTGACCCCGTAGGTCATCTTGCCCACCAGCTTGCCCACCTTGCGGATCACTCCCGCTTCATAACCACCATACAGCGCCAGGGCGAACGGCTGCTGCGGCTGCTTGGCCAGCAGAGCCTTGAGCTCGTTGGGAATCTGCGTGGTATAGCCGCGCTTGAGTACCACCGGCACCGACAGTTCCTCGCCCAGGCGCGCCTTGGCGTAGACGCGGCCGAACTGCGCGACGGTATCGGCTTGCACCAGTTCGCCGGCTTCGTCGGTATAGGCAATCACTTCTTCCAGCAGGCGATGCTTCTCGGCCTGGTCCGGTACCAGGAACATGGCGTAGATGACCTGGGCGAACATGGCCGGGACCTGGCCGCCGACGCCGAGCGCCAGACCCTGTTCCTTGGCCTGGGCGAAATCGCCGCGGAACATCAGGCGCCAGACGTCCTGCAGTTTCTGGGCATAGATATCGGCCTCTTCCGGCTGGCCGGTAAAGCCGGTGCCGGCTGCCACGGTCTTCTCCAGCGCCTGCGGATGGCGGGTGGCCATGTTCACCACCCAGTCGGCGTCGGGGAAGGGATAGTCGCCGAAGCCGCGGGTCAGCTGCGGCCAGGCCTGACGCAGCTTGTCGCCGCTGTAGTCGTAGGCGCTCTGGTCGAGCGGGAAGGGTTTCCAGTTGTCGGCCGCGGCAGCGCTGAGGCTGCAGGTGGCAAGCAGGGCAATCAGTAGACGGCGCATGGCGATGAACCTGTTGTTGTTATGGTCGCCTCCCGATCATAGGGCGCTCAGGGGATGCGCCAACCTAACCAAGGGTGGGCTGGCGCTTTGCCGGCTGGCGGCGGATGCCGTCGTGCGGCGTGACGCGCTCAGCCCGGGTTGTCCTTGTGCTGAAACTGGCGGCGGTACTGGTTGGGCGACAGCTCGGTGTGCTGGCGGAACAGGCGGGCGAAGAAACTGGCGTCGTCGTAGCCGACCTCGTAGCTGATGGTCTTGATGCTCTTGCGGGTGGAGGAGAGCAGGCTCTTGGCGGTTTCGATGCGCAGGCGCTGCAGGTAGTGCAGCGGCTTGTCGCCCGTGGCGCCCTGGAAGCGGCGCATGAAGTTGCGGATGCTCATGCCGTGTTCACGGGCCACGTCCTCGAAGCGGAACTTGTCGGCGTAGTGCTCCTCCAGCCACTGCTGGATCTGCAGCACGGTGACGTCCTGATGCAGTTTCTGCCCGCCGAAACCGATGCGTCCGGGTGTGTAGCTGCGCTGCACCTCGTAGAGGATGTCGCGGGCCACGCCCTGGGCCACGCTGGCGCCGCAGTAGCGTTCGATCAGGTAGATGTAGAGGTCGCAGGCCGAGGTGACGCCGCCGGCGCAATACAGGTTGTCGGCATCGGACAGGTGCTTGTCCTGGTTGAGCAGCACCTTGGGGAAGCGCTGGGCGAATTCGCCGAAGAAGCGCCAGTAGGTGGTCGCTTCCTTGCCGTCGAGCAGGCCGGCCTCGGCCATCCAGAACACCCCGCTGGCTTCGCCGCAGATCGCCGTACCGGCCGCATGCTGGCGTCTGAGCCAGTCCAGCACCTGCGGGTAGCGGCGGCTGAGTGCATCGAAATCGTCCCAGAAGGCCGGCAGGATGATCACGTCGCAGGCTTCCAGGCTCCCATCCACGGGAACCTGCACCTTGCTGAAGCTGTTCACCGGCTGGCCATCCGGGCTGACCAGGCGAATCTCGAAGGGCGGCTCATGGCCAAGCCCCTGCTGCTTGGCGTAACGGATGCCGGCCATGTGGAAGAAGTCCTTGGCCTGCATCAGAGTGGAGGCGAACACGCCGTCGGTGGCGAGAATGCTGACGCGATGCAGAGCCGCACGCGGCGGGGAGATCACCATGATTGTTCTTCTTTTTAAAGGCTAAGTGGTCATGCTGCGGCTGGATCGTCTTATTTTTTGGCGCATGTGTCCAGTGTGACCAAGCGTTTGCTTGGCTAAAGTCGAGGCCACTTTTCACGCAGTGACAGATGCAGGTGAGGCCATGATCCCCAGAACGATATTCAGCTCCGACCATGAACTGTTTCGCGACAGCGTGCGCAAGTTTCTCGAACAGCAAGCCGTGCCCTTCCATGCGCAGTGGGAGAAGGATGGCCATGTCGATCGCGCGCTGTGGAACAAGGCAGGCGAGGCTGGCCTGCTCTGTTCGCACATTCCCGAGGAGTACGGCGGCATGGCCGCCGATTTCCTCTACAGCACCGTGGTGATCGAGGAGATCGGTCGCCTGGGGCTGACCGGCATCGGTTTCTCGCTGCACTCGGACATCGTCGCGCCCTACATCCTGCATTACGGTAGCGAGGCACAGAAGCAGCATTACCTGCCCAAGCTGGTGAGCGGCGAGATGGTCACCGCCATCGCCATGACCGAGCCGGGCGCCGGCTCCGACCTGCAGGGCGTGAAGACCACCGCGGTGCTCGATGGCGACGAATACGTGATCAATGGCTCGAAGACCTTCATTACCAACGGCTGGCTGGCCGATCTGGTGATCGTCGTGGCCAAGACCGACCCCAAGGCCGGTGCCAAGGGCACCAGCCTGTTCCTGGTGGAGGCCAACACCCCAGGTTTCTCCAAGGGCAAGCGCCTGGAGAAGGTCGGCATGAAGGCCCAGGACACCTCCGAGCTGTTCTTCCAGGACGTGCGCGTACCCAAGGAAAACCTGCTGGGCCAGGCGGGCATGGGCTTCGCCTACCTGATGCAGGAGCTGCCGCAGGAACGTCTGACCGTCGGCGTCGGCGCACTGGCCTCGGCCGAGGCGGCGCTGCAGTGGACGCTGGACTACACCCGCGAGCGCAAGGCATTCGGCAAGGTCGTGGCGGACTTCCAGAACACCCGCTTCAAGCTCGCCGAGATGGCCACCGAAATCCAGGTTGGGCGGGTATTCATCGACCGCTGCCTGGAGCTGCACCTGCAGGGCAAACTCGACGTGCCGACTGCGGCGATGCTCAAGTACTGGACCACCGATCTGCAGTGCAAGGTGCTCGACGAATGCGTGCAGCTGCACGGCGGCTACGGCTTCATGTGGGAGTATCCGATCGCACGCGCCTGGGCCGACGCGCGGGTGCAGCGCATCTATGCCGGAACCAACGAGATCATGAAGGAGATCATTTCCCGCTCGTTGGTGTGATCGGGAGCGCCCCGCGGGGCGAACTCGGACGTTGCCCCGCGGCTCCAAGGCAGAAATGTCTGGAGAACTTCATGAGCCGATTGAGCGATCTGGCCGCGTCCCCGTTCCCGGATTGGGACGGCAGCCCGGCGGCTGCCCGTGAGCTGCAGACGCACCTGGCCAGGCGAGTGCGCCTGGAGGACGACTACCCGCCGCTGCGGCGCCTGGCGGGCGTGGACGTTGGGTTCGAGGAGGGCGGCAGCATCACCCGGGCGGCCGCGGTCCTGCTCGATGCCGATACGCTGCAGCCGCTGGCCGAATGCGTGGTCCGCATTCCCACCAGCATGCCCTACGTACCTGGGCTGCTGTCCTTTCGCGAATTGCCGGCCCTGCTGCAGGCATTGGCCGGCTTGCCGCAGGAGCCGGATCTGATCTTCGTCGACGGGCACGGTATCGCCCACCCGCGCGGCTTGGGCATCGCCGCGCACCTGGGGGTGGTCAGCGGCTTTGCAACCATTGGCGTGGCCAAGAAGATCCTGACCGGGCATCACGCCGAGCTGGCCGAGACGCGTGGAGCGCGGGTCGAGCTGCTGAGCAGGAGAGGCGAGCAGATCGGCTGGGTGCTGCGCAGCAAGGATCGCGTGCGGCCGCTGATCGTTTCGCCGGGCAATCGGGTCAGTCTAGAGCGGGCGCCCGAGCTGGTGATGGCGTGCGTCAGGCGTCACCGCCTGCCTGAACCGACCCGGCTGGCCGATCGCCTGGCATCGCGACGCGATACCAGGAGCGATCAGTCCTCTCTTTTTTAGGGCGCGGGGTTGGGCTGTGCCTTGTGAATCGCCTCGATGCCGGCGAGCACTTCCTCGGACAGCTTCAGCTCGGCGCTGGCCAGGTTGCTGTCCAGTTGCTCCAGGCTGGTGGCGCCGATGATGTTGCTGGTCACGAAGGGCTGCGCGGTGACGAAAGCCAGCGCCATCTGCGCCGGATCCAGGCCATGCTCGCGGGCCAGGGCGACGTAGCGCGAACAGGCTGCTTCGGCCTGCGGGTTGGTGTAGCGGGCGAAGCGGCTGAACAGGCTGATGCGTGCACCGGCCGGGCGTGCACCGCCCTCGTATTTACCGCTGAGCATGCCGAATGCCAGCGGTGAATAGGCCAGCAGGCCGCACTGTTCGCGAATCGCCACCTCTGCCAGGCCCACCTCGAAGCTGCGGTTGAGCAGGTTGTAGGGGTTCTGGATCGATACTGCGCGTGGCCAGCCGCGGCTCTCGGCCAGTTGCAGGAACTTCATGGTGCCCCACGGCGTTTCGTTGGACAGGCCGATGTGGCGAATCTTGCCTGCCTTGACCTGCTCGTCCAGCACTTCCAGGGTTTCTTCCAGTGGCGTGAAGTCCGCGTCGCGATGCTGGTAGCCAAGCTGGCCGAAGAAATTGGTCGGGCGTTCCGGCCAGTGCAGCTGGTACAGATCGATCCAGTCAGTCTGCAGGCGCTTGAGGCTGGCATCCAGTGCGGCGACGATGTGCTCGCGGTTGAATTTGAGCTGGCCGTCGCGGATGTGGCTGATGCCGTTGCCGGGGCCTGCGATCTTGCTCGCCAGAATCCAGTCGGCGCGGTCGCCATGCCGCTTGAAGTAGCTGCCGATGATCTGCTCGGTCCTGCTGTAGGTTTCGGCGCGCGGCGGCACCGGATACATCTCGGCGGTGTCGATGAAGTTGATGCCGCTGGCCTTGGCCCGTTCGATCTGGGCGTGGCCTTCGCTCTCGCTGTTTTGCTCGCCCCAGGTCATGGTGCCCAGGCACAGTGCGCTGACATCGAGATCGGTTCGGCCTAGCTTGCGGTATTCCATGGAGCACTCCCTTGGCAAAAGAGTCATACAAGCAGGTTGAAATTTTTTTCGCAATCAGGATAATCCGGCACCTCTTTCTGCGGTGGAAGTGATGCGCCGCCTGCCGAAGAATCTTGCCGTATTGTGGACGCGCTGACCCGAGCCCCCGATAGCGTCCGTATGCGGCTGCCTTTGACTTGTCAAAGTACGCACTATCCAGTAAGATCCGCCGTCTATTTTTTGCTGGGCGGCCCCTGAGGCTATAAAGAATGAAAACTTTTACTGCTAAACCGGAAACAGTAAAACGCGATTGGTTCGTCGTTGATGCTGCTGGTCAGACCCTGGGTCGTCTGGCCACCGAAATCGCGAGCCGTCTGCGTGGCAAGCACAAGCCTGAGTACACCCCGCACGTTGACACCGGTGACTACATCGTCGTCATCAACGCCGAGCAGGTGCGTGTAACTGGTGCCAAAGCCAGCGACAAGAAGTACTACTCCCACTCCGGTTTCCCGGGCGGCATCAAAGAGATCAACTTCGAGAAGCTGATCGCTCGTGCTCCTGAGCGCGTGATCGAGACCGCGGTCAAAGGCATGCTGCCGAAGAACCCGCTGGGTCGCGACATGTACCGTAAGCTGAAGGTGTACAAGGGTGCCGCTCACCCGCACACCGCTCAGCAGCCCCAAGAACTGAAGATTTAACGGAATAGTTCATTATGTCGGCGACTCAAAACTACGGCACTGGCCGTCGCAAGACCGCAACCGCGCGCGTATTCCTGCGTCCGGGCACCGGTAACATCTCCATCAACAATCGCAGCCTGGATACCTTCTTCGGCCGCGAGACCGCTCGCATGGTCGTGCGTCAGCCGCTGGAGCTGACCGAGACCACCGAGAAGTTCGACATCTACGTTACCGTTATCGGCGGCGGTGTCAGCGGTCAGGCCGGTGCCATCCGTCACGGCATCACCCGCGCTCTGATCGAGTACGACGAGACCCTGCGCAGCCCGCTGCGTAAGGCCGGTTACGTGACTCGCGACGCCCGTGAAGTCGAGCGTAAGAAAGTTGGTCTGCGCAAGGCGCGTAAGCGTCCGCAGTACTCCAAGCGTTAATTCGCTGGCGCTTTCGAAAACGCCCAGTTTCCTTACGGAACTGGGCGTTTTTTATGGGCAAGAAGAAAAGCTGCGACAACGTGCCGCAGTCGCGCAAGCCGCGCCCGACAAGGCTTTCACCGGCCTCTTCAGGGGTAATTACCTTGTCAGAAAAGGGGCTTTTCTTTACCATTTGGCGAATTTTTTGCGCGGCCCGATTTTTACCTAGTAGAGGCCTGAACAACAGGCCACAAAGCTGATGGGAGACGACTGAATGAGCAATGACGGCGTGAATGCAGGCCGGCGTCGCTTCCTGGTTGCAGCCACCTCCGTGGTGGGTGCAGCAGGAGCGGTAGGTGCTGCGACTCCGTTCGTGGGGTCATGGTTCCCCAGTGCCAAGGCCAAGGCGGCCGGTGCACCGGTGAAGGTGAACGTCAGCAAGATCGAGGCTGGTCAGCAGATGGTTGCTGAGTGGCGCGGTCAGCCGGTGTTCATCGTGCGCCGTACCGAGGAAATCCTGGCCAACCTGAGCAAGATCGAGGGCAGCGTCGCTGACCCCGAATCTGCCGAATCGGTACAGCCAGAGTACGTCGACAAGAAGAACCGCGCGATCAAGCCTGAGCTGCTGGTTCTGGTCGGTCTGTGCACCCACCTGGGCTGTGCGCCGTCCTTCCGCCCGGAAGTGGCCCCGGCCGACCTCGGCCCGGATTGGGTTGGCGGTTATTTCTGCCCCTGCCACGGTTCGCGCTACGACCTCGCCGGTCGTGTGTACAAGGCCCAGCCTGCGCCGCTGAACCTGCCGGTTCCTCCGCATAGCTACGAGACGGATGATGTGATCATCATCGGTGTGGACCAGGAGAACGCCTGATGAGCAAATTCATGGAATGGGTGGATGCGCGTTTCCCCGCCACCAAGATGTGGGAAGACCATCTCTCCAAGTACTACGCACCGAAGAACTTCAACTTCTTCTATTTCTTCGGCTCCCTGGCGCTGCTGGTGCTGGTCAACCAGATCGTTACCGGTATCTGGCTGACCATGAGCTTCGAGCCTTCGGCCGAAGGCGCCTTCGCCTCCGTCGAATACATCATGCGTGATGTCGAGTACGGCTGGATCCTGCGCTACCTGCACTCCACCGGCGCCTCGGCGTTCTTCGTGGTGGTCTACCTGCACATGTTCCGCGGTCTGCTCTACGGTTCCTACCAGAAGCCGCGCGAGCTGGTGTGGATCTTCGGCATGCTGATCTACCTGGTGCTGATGGCCGAGGCCTTCATGGGCTACCTGCTGCCGTGGGGTCAGATGTCCTACTGGGGTGCCCAGGTGATCATCTCCCTGTTCGGTGCCATCCCGGTGATCGGCGACGACCTGACCCAGTGGATTCGTGGTGACTACCTGATCTCCGGTATCACCCTGAACCGCTTCTTCGCCCTGCACGTGATCGCTCTGCCGATCGTGCTGCTCGGCCTGGTCGTGCTGCACATCCTGGCGCTGCACGAAGTCGGCTCGAACAACCCGGACGGCGTCGACATCAAGAAGCTGAAGGACGAGAACGGTGTACCGCTGGACGGTATCGCCTTCCATCCCTACTACACCGTGAAAGATATCGTCGGCGTGGTGGTGTTCCTGTTCGTGTTCTGCTTCGTGGTGTTCTTCTTCCCGGAGATGGGTGGTTACTTCCTCGAGAAGCCGAACTTCGAAGCGGCCAACCCGTTCAAGACCCCCGAGCACATTGCGCCGGTGTGGTACTTCACCCCGTTCTACGCGATCCTGCGTGCGGTACCTGACAAGCTGCTCGGCGTAATCGCCATGGGTGCTGCCATCGCCGTGCTGTTCGTCCTGCCGTGGCTGGACCGCAGCCCGGTCAAGTCGATGCGCTACAAAGGTTGGCTGAGCAAGATCTGGCTGCTGGTTTTCTGCATCTCCTTCGTCATCCTCGGCGTACTGGGCGTGCTGGCTCCGACTCCGGGTCGTACCCTGCTGTCGCAGGTGTGCACCTTCCTGTACTTCGCGTACTTCATCCTGATGCCGTTCTACACCAGGATGGAGAAGACCAAACCGGTTCCGGAAAGGGTGACTGGCTGATGAAAAAGCTCTTCGCTGCATTTGTTTTCGCTGCGCTGCCGGCTCTGGCCATGGGCGCCTCCAGCAACTATCCGCTGGACAAGGTAGATATCGATCTGCGCGACCAGGCTGCCCTGCAGGACGGCGCGCGCACCTTCGCCAACTACTGCATGGGCTGCCATGCCGCCCAATACCAGCGTTACGAGCGTGTTGCCGATGACCTCGGCATCCCGCACGAAATCATGCTCGACAATCTGGTGTTCAACGACGCCAAGATCGGCGACCACATGAAGATCGGCATGCGCCCCGACGACGCCAAGGCCTGGTTCGGCGCGGCGCCGCCCGATCTGACCCTGGTCGCTCGCGTGCGTGGCAACGACTGGCTGTACACCTACCTGCGTACCTTCTACGACGATCCGTCCCGTCCGCTGGGGGCCAACAACAAGGTATTCCCCAACGTCGGCATGCCGAACGTGCTGGTCAGCCTGCAGGGCAAGCAGGTGATCGGTTGCAAGCAGGTTCAGGTGGTGGAGAACGGCAAGAAGCAGTTCGACCCGCTGACCGGCGCGCCGATCACCCACGAAGCCTGCGATCAGCTGACCATCGAGCCGAACACCGGCAAGCTGAGCGAGGCCGAGTTCGACGAGAAGATCAAGAACCTGGTGACCTTCCTGGCCTACTCGGCCAACCCGGTCAAGCTGAAGTCCCAGCGCATCGGTACCTACGTGCTGCTGTATCTGGCGTTCTTCTTCGTGTTCGCCTACCTGCTCAAGCGTGAGTATTGGAAGGACGTTCACTAAGTCGTTCACCTGTCGCAGAGCCTGCGCGCCCTGATGGGCGCGCAGGTTTTTGTGCCCTACCATCCTGGTGCCTGGTCCGTGAGGGCCGCCGCCAGCGACGTCAAAAATTGCCCCGGCAATTTTTCCGTGTTTCTGAATAATCAAAAAAAGCGAGGAGGATCGCCATGGCGGTGACCAATAGGTTGACCTGCTACTCCGACCCCGCCGACCACTATTCCCATCGCGTGCGTCTGGTGCTCGCCGAGAAAGGTGTCAGCGTCGAGATCGTCGATGTCGAACTGGGCCGTTGCCCGCCCAAGCTTGCGGAGATCAATCCGTACGGCAGCGTGCCGACCCTGGTCGATCGTGATCTGGCGCTGTACGAGTCGTCCGTGGTGATGGAGTATCTGGACGAGCGTTATCCGCATCCGCCGCTGTTGCCGGTCTATCCCGTGGCACGCGCCAACAGCCGTCTGCTGATGCACCGCATTCAGCGCGACTGGTGCGCACTGGTCGATCGTATTCTCGACAAGCGCAGCAAGGAGGCCGAGCGTCAGCTGGCGCGCAAGGAGCTGCGCGAGAGCCTGACCGGCGTATCGCCGTTGTTCGCGGACAAGGCATTCTTTCTCAGCGATGAGCTGAGCCTGGTGGATTGCTGTCTACTGCCTATTCTCTGGCGCCTGCCGTTGCTGGGCATCGAGCTGCCGCGACCGGCCAAGCCGCTGCTCGACTACATGGAGCGCCAGTTCGCCCGCGAGGCCTTTCAGGCCAGCCTTTCCGCTGCAGAACGCGCAATGCGCTGAGAAGGAGGATAACCATGAATTCCAGTCGTCCCTACCTGATCCGTGCTCTTTACGAATGGATAGTCGATAACGACTGCACGCCACACCTACTGGTCAATGCCGAGTTCCCCGGTGTCCAGGTTCCGTCCGGTTTCGCCAGCGACGGCCAGATCGTGCTGAACGCTTCGCCCAGTGCCGTTCGCCATCTGCATATGGATAACCAGGCCGTCAGCTTCGAGGGTCGCTTCGGTGGTGTGGCGCACAGCCTGTACATCCCGGCGGCGGCGGTGCTGGCGATCTATGCGCGGGAAAATGGCCAGGGCATGGTGTTCGACATGGAGCCGCCAATGGCCGGCGGCCCGGAAGAGTCGGGGCCGGATGACGACGGTCCGTCCGGTGGCGAACCGCCGCGTCCTAGTGGCCGGCCAAGCCTGAAGGTGGTCAAGTAAGCCGCCGCTGTGCGATCAGAACGAAAACGGGCGCCCCAGGGCGCCCGTTTTTACTTGCAGCCTGAGGGGCTGCAGCTTTCTCAGTTGGTGTACTCGAACAGGCGCACCACCTTCTGCACCCCGGAAACGCCCTGCACCACGCGAGTGGCGGAGTTGGCTTCTTCACGGGTGACCAGGCCGAGCAGGTAGACGATGCCGTTCTCGGTCACCACCTTGATCCGTGCGCTGGGCACCGTGGCGTCGGCAACCATCTGGGTCTTGATCTTGGTGGTCAGCAGCGAGTCGTTGCTGCGCGCCAGCAGCGAGGCTGGCTGCTGCACCTGCAGCTCGTTGTAGACCTTCTTGACCCCCTGCACGCGGCGAGCGGCCTGCGCGGCAGCCTCCTTCAGCTCGCTGCGCGGCGTCTGGCCGGCGAGCAGGATCACGCCGTTGTAGGCGGTCACCACGATGCGCGAGGTGGGGCTGGCCAGGTCGGCATGGGCGTTGCTGACCTGCGTGGCGACATTCGGGCCGAGGAACTGGTCGTCGATCTTGTTGCCAATGCTGCGGCTGCCACAGCCGGCAAGCGTCAGGGTAACGGCCAGGGCGGCCAGAATCAGGGCGGAACGCTTCATTCTTCACTCCCAAACAATTGACTGTCGATCAGGTCGCACAGGCAGTGGATCGTCAACAGGTGGACTTCCTGGATGCGTGCGGTGACTTTGGCTGGAACGCGGATTTCCACGTCCTCGGGCAGCAGCAGCGAGGCCATGCCGCCGCCGTCGCGACCGGTGAGGGCGACGACAGTCATCTCGCGATCATGGGCAGCTTGAATGGCCTGGATGACATTGGCCGAGTTGCCGCTGGTGGAAATCGCCAGCAGCACGTCGCCGGGTTGGCCGAGGGCGCGGATCTGTTTGGAGAACACCTCGTTGTAGCTGTAATCGTTGGCGATCGAGGTGATGGTCGAGCTGTCGGTGGTCAGGGCGATGGCCGGCAGGCTAGGCCGCTCGCGTTCGAAACGATTGAGCAGCTCGGAGGAAAAGTGCTGGGCGTCGCCTGCCGAGCCGCCGTTGCCGCAGGAGAGAATCTTGCCCTCGTTGAGCAGGGCCTGGACCATCACCAGGCTGGCATGCTCGATGTAGGGGGTCAGGACTTCCATGGCCTGCTGCTTGGTGTCGATGCTGGCTTGGAAGAGCTGGCGGATTCGGGATTGCATGTCCATCGGTTAAACCTTGAGTTTACGGCCGTCAGGCATCGAAGGCGTTCTTGATCCAGTCGAGGCGAGTGGCGCCCTCGGTACTGATGGCGACCACGTCGAAGCGGCAGGGGTGGCGGGCCCAGCGGGAGTTTTGCTGGAGAAAGAGCTCGGCGGCCATGACCAACTTGCCACGCTTGCGCGCATCGACACTCTCCAGGGCGCCGCCCCAGGCGCTGTGGCGGCGGGCGCGGACTTCGACAAATACTACTGTATCGCCGTCGAGCATGACCAGATCGAGCTCGCCACGGCGACAGCTCCAGTTCTGTTGGATCAGGCGCAGGCCGTTGCGTTCCAGATGCTGTCGAGCCGCCAGTTCGGAGGCTCGACCAAGATCGTTATGGCTGCTCAATTGAGGCTGTCGGGGAGGCGCTGGACCTGACCGCCGCGGAACTCCGCCCAGGGCAGCTGGCGCTCGATGCGTTGCGTGGCGTTGAGGCTGAGGCTGCCCGACAGGCCGTCGATGCGCGAATCCGGCAGCGCCTTGAGCTGGCCCAGGCGCGGTGCCAGGCGATAGGCATCGACGCCCATGGCGTACAGCCGGCCGAGGCTGCCGCCGGCCTGCGGCCACTGGTTGCTGACCTGCTGGCGCAGCGGGGTGTGGGCGTCCAGCAGCCAGGGCGTTTCGCAGAAGCGAATGCCTTCCAGGTCCTGATACTGCGCCTGGCTGTGGGCGCCGGTGAACAGGTGGGAGGTGGCGTACACCGGCACGTCGCCGGCGTACTGGAAGGCCAGGGTCGGTTTGATCTGCTGAGCCTGCTGCGGAGTGGCCGCAAGGAAGATGAAGTCGACGTCCTGGCGGCGTGCCGGTTGTGCGTCCAGGCTGGTGCCCAGGGTGTTCTGCAGGCGACGGGCGCGTGCCTCGCTCTCGCGCAGCTGGAACAGCTCGGCGATCTGCCGGGCCAGCTCCACCGGCTGGTCGACGCGTTCGGCGGCGATCAGGGTGCCGCCCTGGGCCTGCCAGTTCTGGCGGAAGGCGTCGAGCACGCGATCGCCCCATTCACCGCGCGGCACCAGCGCGACGGCACGGCGCATGCCGTCGTTCCAGGCGCGGCGGGCGACTTCGCGAGCCTCGTCCTCGGCGGCCAAGCCGAACTGGAACAGCTGCGCCGGGCCTTCCTGGCCGGCATCGCTGTAATTCAGCGCCAGGGTGGTGATGGGCAGCTGCTCGCGGTCACTGAGCTGTTTGACCAGGGGCTTTTCCAGCGGCCCGACCACCAGTTGCACGCCATCGGCCTGGGCCTGCTGGTAGAAGGCGTCCAGCGAGCCGATGCGCGCGCTGTCGTAGAGCTTGATTTCCGGCGGGTTCTGCCCGGCCTGCTGGGCTTCGTAATGAGCGGCCAGGAAGCCATCGCGCAGGGCGCGTGCGACGCTGGCCAGCTGGCCCTCCTGCGGGAGCAGCAGGGCGACGCGGTTCAGCGGCTGGCTGGCCAGTTCGCGCAGCTTGCCCAGCGCTTCTGGCAGCTGTTCGGCGGCAGGGTGTTGCGGATTCTGCGCTACCCACTGGTCGATGGCGGCTTGCTGCTGTTCCAGGGTGGCGCTGCTTTTGGTCACTCGGGCCAGTTCCAGCCAGCCGGCCAGGTCGCTGTCGGCGCCGGCCGAGGTTTGTGCCGGCAGGGTGGAGACCAGTGCCCAGATATTCTCGTGGTTGTCGCGAGCGGTCTGACCGCTCAGCAGAGGCGCGATGAAGACGCGCTCGCGCGCGGCGGCGAGTGCCTGGCCGTCGGCTTCGAGGGCGCGGGCGCGGACCAGCTGGGTGCGAATCTGCTGCTCTACTGGCAGCTCGGCAAGGCGCTCAAGGCTGGGGTGCTGCAGGGCCTGCAGGGCGCTCTTGGGCTGCTTGCGCGCCATCGCCAGTTCCGCTTTCAGGGTGCTGGCGAAGATCTGTTGCGCCGGTTGCAGGCTGGCGATATCGATCTGTTCCAGAATGCGCGCGGCGCGGGCCATGTCTTTCTGCTTGTAGGCCTGATCGGCCGCGGACAGGCGCAGCAGCGCAGCCTGTTCCGGTTTGCTCTCGGCGGCCTGCTGGAGCATCTGCTCGATGCTGGCCTGCGGGGTGCGTGGCAGCTGGCCCAGATTGTTGGAGGGCGAGCTGGCGCAGGCGGCGAGCAGGCCGGCCAGGCAAAGGGCGGAAAGAGGGCGCAGGCTAGCGATCATCGGGTCATCCTGATACTTGAGCAAATCAAGCGGCGATTGTACCCAACGCCCGAGATCGGTGCGATGCCACTGGGGCGGAACGGGCTAGAATGAGCGCTCTTTCAATTAACGAGGTGTTTCCAGTGAGTCAGTCCGCCGTCGCCAGCGTCCAGCCCGGCACCCTCTACGTGGTCGCCACGCCGATCGGCAATCTGGACGATATCAGTGCTCGTGCGCTGCGGATCCTGCGCGAGGTTGCGCTGATCGCCGCCGAAGACACGCGACACTCGGCGCGGCTGATGCAGCACTTCGGCATCGGGACGCCGCTGGCGGCCTGTCACGAACACAACGAGCGCGACCAGGGCGGGCGCTTTCTGGCGCGGCTGGAGGCGGGCGAGGACGTGGCGCTGATTTCCGATGCCGGTACGCCGCTGATCTCCGACCCGGGCTATCACCTGGTCCGTCAGGCGCGTGCTGCCGGGTTTGCCGTGGTGCCGGTGCCCGGCGCCTGCGCTCTGATCGCGGCACTGTCGGCGGCGGGGCTGCCGTCGGATCGATTCATCTTCGAAGGTTTTCTGCCGGCCAAGGCAGCCGGGCGCCGTGCGCGTCTGGAGCAGGTGCGCGAGGAGCCACGCACGCTGATCTTCTATGAAGCGCCGCATCGGATTCTCGAGTGCCTGGAGGACATGCGCGCCGTTTTCGGTGGCGAGCGTCAGGCATTGCTGGCACGTGAGCTGACCAAGACCTTCGAAACCCTCAAGGGCTTGCCGCTGGACGAACTGTGCGCCTGGGTGGCCGCCGACAGCAATCAGCAGCGGGGCGAGTGCGTGGTTCTGGTGGCGGGCTGGCAGGCGCCTGAGGGCGAGGAGGCGGTCAGTGCCGAGGCGCTGCGGGTGCTCGATCTGCTGCTGGCGGAAATGCCGCTCAAGCGTGCGGCGGCGCTGGCGGCGGAAATCACCGGGGTGCGCAAGAACCTGCTCTACCAAGTGGCGCTGACGCGCCAGGGATGAAGCCGCAGGCACGCTCCGCTCGCGCAGCTTGTGCGGTGACGGAGTTCGCGAGCTGAGCTGGAGCCCGCCTGCTTTTTCTTGCCGCTGGTGGCTTGCGGCTTGCGGCTTTGTTAATCTTGGCGGCGGAGAGTCGATCGGACAGTCGCTGCCTTCGCAAGAAGGGGGAGGAAAGTCCGGGCTCCATAGGGCGGAGTGCCAGGTAACGCCTGGGAGGCGTGAGCCTACGGAAAGTGCCACAGAAAATAACCGCCTAAGCGTTTCGGCGACGGTAAGGGTGAAAAGGTGTGGTAAGAGCGCACCGCACGGCTGGCAACAGTCCGTGGCTAGGTAAACCCCACTCGGAGCAAGACCAAATAGGGTTCCATTGGCGTGGCCCGCGCTGGAACCGGGTAGGTTGCTAAAGGCGTGCAGTGATGTACGTCGTAGAGGAATGGCTGTCCTCGACAGAACCCGGCTTACAGATCGACTCTCCTCCCTTCTTTTCTTCGGTTCGCGCTTCTATTTCCCGCTCGTCTGATACCGAAAAAATCTTACTCTTAAGAAACTACTTTAACTTCGATTTTCAGCTCGCTGGATTGGCAGGATTTTGTGTGCCATTTGCCGCTTCGGTCATCGCTTTTTCCCTCCCTTTAATTCGCTAAATCTCCGTCCTGTAAGGATTTTTCCCTTCTGGCGCGCCTTGACGGTGGGGTATGGGCGTTCCTATAGTGTGCGCAAGTGGTGAGAAGTGGCATGAAGTGGGTTTTTTTGGGCAGGGAAAGCTAATTACAGGGGAAGCGCAGCCGTGTTTCGCGGAGCTAACGCCATCAGTCTCGACGCCAAAGGGCGCCTCGCGATGCCGAGTCGGTATCGTGACGAGCTCGTTGCGCGTTGCAATGGCCAGCTCATCGTGACCATCGACGCCGTTGACCCCTGCCTTTGCGTTTATCCCCTGGCCGAATGGGAACTGATCGAAAACAAGCTGCGCGAACTGGCTTCGTTTCGTGAAGAGAACCGTCGCCTGCAGCGTTTGCTGATCGGTAATGCCGTCGACCTCGAGCTGGATGCCAGTGGCCGTTTCCTGGTGCCGCCACGCCTGCGCGAGTACGCCAAGCTGGACAAGCGGGCGATGCTCGTCGGTCAGCTGAACAAGTTTCAACTCTGGGATGAAGATGCCTGGAATGCCGTAGCCGAAGCCGACCTCGCTGCCATCAAGCAGCCCGGCGCCCTTTCCGATGACTTGCGTGACCTGATCCTGTGACCATGACCGATAGCACCTTGCGCCATATCACCGTGCTGCTCGACGAGGCCGTCGAGGGGCTCGCCGTGCGCGCCGATGGCTGCTACATCGATGGCACTTTCGGGCGTGGCGGGCACAGCCGGCTGATCCTGCACAAGCTCGGGCCAGGTGGGCGGCTCCTGGGGTTCGACAAGGATCCTCTGGCAATAGCCACCGGGGAAGCATTGGCGGCCGAAGACGGCCGCTTTGTCGTTGTACAGCGCAGTTTTGCGGAACTCGGCGACGAGGCTGTTGTCCGCGGCATTTCCGGTCAGGTCTCCGGCATCCTGCTGGACCTCGGCGTGTCCTCGCCGCAGCTGGATGATCCCGAGCGTGGTTTCAGCTTCCTCAATGACGGCCCGCTGGACATGCGCATGAATCCGGATGTCGGCGTCAGTGCCGCTGACTGGATCGCCACCGCGGAAGAAGACGAAATCGCCCGCGTGCTCAAGGATTACGGCGAGGAGCGTTTCGCCAAGCGCATGGCGCGGGCCGTGGTGCAGCGCCGCGAGCAGCAACCCTTCACCCGCACCGCCGATCTGGCCAAGGTGCTGACCGAGGCCAACCCGGCCTGGGAAAAGGGCAAGAATCCGGCCACCCGCGCTTTTCAGGGCATCCGCATCTACATCAACAACGAGCTCGGTGATCTCGAGCGCGGTCTCGATGCGGCGCTGGAGGCGCTGGAGGTCGGTGGTCGCCTGGTGGTGATCAGCTTCCACTCGCTGGAAGACCGTATCGTCAAGCAGTTCATGAAGCGTCAGGCCAAGGGCGAGGCGGACAAGCTGCCGCGCGACCTGCCGATCATCCCCAAGGCGTTCGAGCCGCGTCTGAAGCTGATCGGCAAGCCGGTCTACGCCGGTGACGCCGAGCTCAAGGCCAATCCGCGCTCGCGCAGCGCGGTGATGCGCATCGCGGAGAAATTGCGGTGAGCCGCCGGCTGATCAAATCCATGCCCAACGGCAGCTTCCTGATGCTGCTGTTGTTCATCGCCATTCTGGTGTCCGCGGTCGCGGTGTCCTACAGCGCGCACTGGAATCGTCTGCTGCTCAACGAGCTGTACGGCGAGCTGAGCGAGCGCGACAAGGCGCAGGCCGAGTGGGGCCGGCTGATTCTCGAACAGAGCACCTGGACCGCGCATAACCGCATCGAGGCACTAGCCACCGAGCGCCTGAAGATGCACATCCCCGATCCCGCCGACGTGCGCATGGTGCGGCCATGATCGGTCTCGAAGGCGCGCTCTATCCCTGGCGTTTTCGCCTGGTGCTGGTGCTGCTCGCGCTGATGGTGGGCGCCATCGCCTGGCGCATGCTCGACCTGCAGGTGCTGGACCATGATTTCCTCAAGGCGCATGGCGATGCCCGTAGCGTGCGGCATATCCCGATTCCTGCGCATCGTGGCCTGATCACCGATCGCAACGGCGAGCCGCTGGCGGTCAGTACGCCGGTCACCACCCTGTGGGCCAATGGCAAGGAGCTGCAGGCCGGTCGCGCCCAATGGCCGGTGCTGGCTGCGGCGCTGGGGCAGGATCCGGCCAACTTCGCCGCCCGCCTGGAGCAGAACAAGGAACGCGAGTTCATGTACCTGGTGCGTGGCCTGACGCCGGAGAAAGGCCAGAGCGTGCTCGATCTGAAGGTGCCGGGCGTGTACGCCATCGAGGAATTCCGCCGTTTCTACCCGGCCGGCGAAGTGGCTGCTCATGTGGTCGGCTTTACCGATATCGACGACCGCGGTCGCGAGGGCATGGAGCTGGCTTACGAAGAATGGCTGGCTGGCGTGCCGGGCAAGCGTCAGGTGCTCAAGGACCGTCGCGGCAAGCTGATCAAGGACGTGCAGGTTGCGCAGAATGCCAAGGCCGGCAAGGCGCTGGCCCTGTCCATCGACCTGCGCCTGCAGTATCTGGCGCATCGCGAGCTGCGCAATGCCTTGCTCGAGCACGATGCCAAGGCCGGCAGCCTGGTGATGGTCGACGTCAAGACCGGCGAAGTGCTGGCGATGGTCAACCATCCCACCTACAACCCGAACAACCGCCGCAACCTCACTCCGGCGGCCATGCGCAACCGGGCGATGATCGACGTGTTCGAGCCCGGCTCGACCATCAAGCCGCTGTCGATGGCCGCTGCGCTGGAAACCGGTCGCTGGAAGCCCAGCGACATCGTGCAGGTGGGCAACGGTACGCTGCAGATCGGCCGCTACAGCATTCGCGACGTCTCCCGTACCCAGGGGCCGGCGCTGGATCTCACCGGCATCCTGATCAACTCCAGCAACGTCGGCATGAGCAAGATCGCCTTCGACGTCGGCGGCGAGCAGCTCTACCAAGTGTTCAGCAAGCTGGGCTTCGGCCGTGATACCGGCCTGGGTTTCCCCGGCGAGCGCGTCGGCAATCTGCCCAACCACCGCCAGTGGCGCCAGGCGGAGACCGCCACGCTGTCCTACGGCTACGGTCTGTCGGTGACCGCGGTGCAGCTGGCCCACGCCTACGCCGCACTAGGCAACGGCGGCGGCATGGTGCCGCTGTCGATGATCCGCGTGGACGACACGCCTGGCTCGATGCAGGTGGTGCCGCCCGAAGTGGCCAAGACCCTGCAGGGCATGTTGCAACAGGTCATCGAGTCCCCGCGCGGGGCCGTGCGTGCGCAGGTGCCGGGCTACCACGTGGCCGGCAAGAGCGGCACGGCGCGCAAGACCAGTGTCGGCACCAAGGGCTACCAGGCCAATTCCTACCGTTCGCTGTTCGCCGGCTTCGCCCCGGCACAGAACCCGCGCATCGCCATGGTGGTGGTGGTCGACGAGCCCGGCAAGGGCGCCTATTACGGTGGCCTGATCTCCGCACCGGTATTCAGCCGGGTGATGGCCGGTTCGCTGCGCCTGATGAACATCGCGCCGGACAACCTGCCGCCGCCCGAGCAGAAGATGGCGGCCGTTGGCCAAGGAGGGCGCAACTGATGCCCATGCCACTCAATCAATTGTTGCCAGCCGCCGAGAGCGGCGTGCTGATTCGTGAACTGACCCTGGACAGCCGCAAGGTGCGTCCGGGCGATCTGTTCCTGGCCGTGCCGGGTACCCAGCAGGACGGCCGCGTGCATATCGCCGATGCCGTGGCGCGTGGCGCCGCCGCCGTCGCCTTCGAAGCCGAAGGCGCTGCACCCATGCATGCTGAAAGTGCTGTGCTGGTACCGGTCAAGGGGCTGGCTGGCCAGCTTTCTGCCATTGCCGGACGCTTCTACGGTGAGCCGAGCCGCGCTCTGCATCTGATCGGCGTCACCGGCACCAACGGCAAGACCAGCGTCAGCCAGCTGCTGGCGCAGGCCTTGGATCTGCTCGGCGAACGCTGCGGCATCGTCGGTACCCTGGGCACCGGCTTCCATGGCGCGCTGGAGCAGGGCAAGCACACCACGCCCGATCCGGTCGGCGTGCAGGCCACCCTGGCCTCGCTCAAGCAGGCCGGTGCGCGTGCCGTGGCCATGGAGGTTTCCTCCCATGGTCTGGATCAGGGCCGCGTCGCGGCGCTGGAGTTCGACGTGGCGGTGTTCACCAACCTGTCGCGCGATCACCTCGATTACCACGGCAGCATGGAGGCCTATGGCGCCGCCAAGGCCAAGCTGTTCGCCTGGCCGAACCTGCGTTGCCGGGTGATCAATCTGGATGACGCCTTCGGCCGGGAGCTGGCGCAGCAGGCGCATGACTCGCGGCTTATCGGCTACAGCCTGAGCGACGCCAGCGCCTTCCTTTATTGCAGCGAAGCGCAGTTCGACGATCACGGCGTGCGCGCGCGCCTGGTCACGCCGCGGGGCGAGGGCGTCCTGCGCAGCAACCTGCTTGGCCGTTTCAATCTGAGCAATCTGCTGGCGGTGGTCGGTGCGCTGCTGGGCATGGACTATGGCCTGGACGAAATCCTCAAGGTGCTGCCGCAACTGCAGGGGCCGGCCGGCCGCATGCAGCGCCTGGGTGGTGGCGACAAGCCGCTGGTGGTGGTGGATTACGCCCACACGCCGGATGCCCTGGAAAAGGTGCTCGAGGCGATGCGCCCCCATGTGCAGGGTCGTCTGCTCTGCCTGTTCGGCTGCGGCGGTGACCGTGACCGCGGCAAGCGCCCGCTGATGGCAGCGGTGGCCGAGCGCCTGGCCGATGTGGTGTGGGTGACCGACGACAACCCGCGCAGCGAAGATCCGGCGCAGATCGTCGCGGATATCCGTGCCGGCTTCTGCGCGCCGGAGCAGGTGCAGTTCATTCACGGCCGTGGCGATGCCATCGCCCGCCTGATCGCCCAGGCCGAGGCCGCCGACGTACTGGTGCTGGCCGGCAAGGGCCACGAGGATTACCAGGAGATCATGGGCGTGCGCCATCCCTTCTCCGACCTGATCGAAGCGAACGAGGCCCTGGCGGCCTGGGGGGCGGCCCATGCTTAAGCCCTGGCTGCTCAGCGAAATAGCGGCTGATCTCAGCGCGCGCCTGATCGGCGACGACGTCGCCTTCTCCGCCGTCGGCACCGACAGCCGTACCATCGCCCCTGGCCAGTTGTTCGTGGCGCTGACCGGGCCGCGTTTCGACGGCCATGACTACCTGGCCGAGGTTGCCGCCAAGGGCGCGGTTGCCGCGCTGGTCGAGCGTGAAGTGGCCAATGCGCCGCTGCCGCAACTGCTGGTGGCCGATACCCGCCTGGCCCTTGGGCAGCTAGGGGCATTGAACCGTCAGGCATTCACCGGCCCGCTGGCTGCCGTGACCGGCTCCAGCGGCAAGACCAGCGTCAAGGAGATGCTCGCCGCCATTCTGCGCGCCGGCCTGAACGGCGCGGTGCTGGCCACCCGCGGTAATCTCAACAATGATCTGGGCGCGCCGCTGACCCTGCTCGAACTGGCGCCGGAGCACCGCGCCGGGGTAATCGAGCTGGGCGCCAACCATGTCGGCGAGATCGCCTACACCGTCAGCCTGACCCGTCCGCAGGTGACCATCATCACCAATGCCGGCAATGCCCATGTCGGCGAGTTCGGCGGGCCGGAGAAGATCGTCCAGGCCAAGGGCGAGATTCTCGAAGGCCTGGCGCAGGACGGCGTGGCCGTACTGAATCTGGACGACAAGGCCTTTTCCACCTGGCAGCGTCGCGCCGCCGGTCATCAGGTCCTGAGCTTCGCCTTGCGCGACACCCGGGCCGACTTCCACGGCAGCGACCTGGCCCGCGACGAGCGCGGTTGCCAGGGCTTCACCTTGCGTAGCCCGGTCGGTAGCGTGCGCATTCAGCTCAATCTGCTGGGCGAGCACAACGTGGCCAACGCCGTGGCCGCCTGCGCCGCCGCCCATGCCCTGGGCCTGCCGTTGGTCGCCATGGCCAAGGGCCTGGAAAACCTGCAACCGGTCAAAGGCCGCGCCGTAGCGCAGCTGGCGCCGAACGGCATGCGGGTGATCGATGACAGTTACAACGCCAACCCCGTGTCGATGTGCGCGGCGGTGGATATACTCGCCGGCTTCTCCGGTCGCACCGTTCTGGTGCTGGGAGACATGGGCGAGCTGGGCGAGTGGGCCGAACAGGGCCACCGCGATGTCGGCCGCCATGCCGCCGGCAAGGTCGACGCGCTCTATGCGGTCGGTCCGCTGATGCGCTTCGCTGTCGAGGAGTTCGGCTCAAAAGGCCGTCACTTCGTCGACCAGGCCGAACTGATCGAAGCACTTCGTGCCGAACAGGCCGGCAGCACACTACTAATCAAGGGTTCACGCAGCGCTGCCATGGACAAGGTCGTGGCCGCGCTGTGTGGCGTATCTGGGGAGATTCACTAAATGCTGCTGCTGCTGGCGGAGTACCTGCAACAGTTCCACAAGGGCTTCGCGGTCTTTCAGTACTTGACCCTGCGCGGCATCCTCGGCGTGCTCACCGCCCTGGCCCTGTCGCTGTGGCTCGGGCCCTGGATGATCCGCACCCTGCAGGTGCGTCAGATCGGCCAGGCGGTGCGCAACGATGGTCCGCAGTCGCACCTGTCGAAGAAAGGCACACCGACCATGGGCGGTGCGCTGATTCTCACTGCCATCGCCGTGAGCACCCTGCTCTGGGCCGACCTGTCCAACCGCTACGTGTGGGTGGTGCTGGCCGTGACCCTGCTGTTCGGCGCCATCGGATGGGTCGACGACTACCGCAAGGTAATCGAGAAGAACTCGCGCGGCCTGCCGAGCCGCTGGAAGTACTTCTGGCAGTCGGTGTTCGGCCTGGCCGCAGCGATCTTCCTCTACATGACCGCGCAGAGCCCGGTGGAGACCACCCTGATCCTGCCGCTGCTCAAGGACGTCAGCATCCCGCTGGGCATCGGTTTCGTGGTGCTGACCTATTTCGTCATCGTCGGCTCGAGCAATGCGGTGAACCTGACCGACGGCCTCGACGGCCTGGCGATTCTGCCCACGGTGATGGTGGCGGGTGCGCTGGCGGTGTTCTGCTACCTGTCGGGTAACGTGAATTTCGCCGAGTACCTGCTGATTCCTTACGTGCCGGGCGCCGGTGAGCTGATCGTGTTCTGCGCCGCGCTGGTGGGCGCCGGCCTGGGCTTTCTGTGGTTCAACACCTACCCGGCGCAGGTCTTCATGGGCGACGTCGGTGCGCTGGCGCTCGGCGCCGCGCTGGGCACCATCGCCGTGATCGTGCGCCAGGAAGTGGTGCTGTTCATCATGGGCGGCGTGTTCGTGATGGAAACCCTGTCGGTGATCATCCAGGTCGCCAGCTTCAAGCTGACCGGCAAGCGCGTGTTTCGCATGGCGCCGATCCACCACCATTTCGAACTCAAGGGCTGGCCCGAGCCGCGCGTGATCGTCCGCTTCTGGATCATCACCGTGATTCTCGTGCTGATCGGCCTGGCCACCCTGAAACTGAGGTAATAGAGCGTGACCCTGATCGCTTCCGACCAGTTCCGCATCGTTGTCGGCCTCGGCAAGAGCGGCATGTCCCTGGTGCGCTTTTTGGCGCAGCAGGGCGTGCGCTTCGCCGTGGCCGACACGCGCGCGAACCCGCCGGAGCTGGAAACGCTCAAGCGTGACTACCCGCAGGTGGAAGTGCGTTGCGGCGAGCTGGACGTGGAGTTCCTCTGCCGCGCCTCGGAGCTTTACGTGAGCCCGGGCCTGGCCATTTCCACGCCAGCCCTGGCCGCGGCCGCCGCGCGCGGGGTCAAGCTGTCCGGCGATATCGATCTGTTCGCGCGCCACGCCAAGGCGCCGATCGTGGCCATCACCGGCTCCAATGCCAAGAGCACCGTTACCACCCTGGTCGGCGAAATGGCCGCTGCAGCCGGCAAGCGCGTCGCCGTCGGCGGCAACCTCGGCACGCCGGCACTGGATCTGCTGGCCGACGATGTCGAGCTGTACGTGCTGGAGCTGTCCAGCTTCCAGCTGGAGACTACCGATCAGCTCAACGCCGAAGTGGCCACCTGCCTGAACATCAGCGAAGACCACATGGATCGCTACAGCGGTCTGCCGGCCTATCACCTGGCCAAGCACCGCATCTTCCGCGGCGCGCGTCAGGTGGTGGTCAACCGCGACGACGCCCTGTCGCGTCCGCTGATCGCCGATCAGGTGACCTGCTGGGAATTCGGCCTGGGCAAACCGGACTTCAAACGCTTCGGTCTGCTCGAGGAAAACGGCGAGAAGTCCCTGGCGTTTCGCTTCGAAGCGCTGCTGCCGGTGAGCGAGCTGAAGATCCGCGGCGCGCACAATCAGTCCAACGCCCTGGCGGCGCTGGCGCTCGGCCATGCCGCTGGCCTGCCGATGGAAGCCATGCTCGCCACCCTGCGCCAGTTCGCCGGATTGCCGCATCGCTGCCAGTGGGTCGGCGAGCGCGCCGGGGTCAATTATTACGATGATTCCAAGGCCACCAACGTCGGTGCCGCGCTGGCGGCCATCGAAGGCCTCGGTGCCGATATCGCCGGCAAGCTGGTGCTGATCGCCGGTGGCGACGGCAAGGGCGCCGACTTCTCCGCGCTGAAGGCGCCGGTGGCGCGATTCTGCCGCGCGGTGGTGCTGCTCGGTCGCGATGCCGAGCTGATCGCCGCTGCTCTGGGCGATGCCGCGCCACTGGTGCGCGTGACAACCCTGGACGAAGCGGTGCAGCGTTGCAGCGAACTGGCAGAGGCCGGCGATGCCGTGCTGCTGTCGCCGGCCTGCGCCAGCCTGGACATGTTCAAGAATTTCGAAGAGCGCGGGCGTCTGTTCGCCCAGGCCGTGGGAGGGCTCGTCTGATGCTGGCCTTCCTCCACGTACGTCCCTCGCCACTGCTCGGCCGCGGCCTCGACGTCGACTTTCCGATGCTCGCCGGTTGCCTGGGCCTGCTGGGGCTGGGCCTGGTGATGATCACCTCGGCGTCCTCCGAGGTGGCTGCAGCGCTGTCGGGCAACCCGCTGTACCACATGATTCGCCACCTGATTTACCTGATCGTCGGGCTGGGTGCGGCGGGTGTGGTGCTGCTGATTCCCATGAGCTTCTGGCAGCGTTACGGCTGGATGATGCTGCTGGCTGCTTTCGCTTTGCTGGTGCTGGTGCTGATTCCCGGCATCGGCCGCGAGGTCAACGGTGCGCGGCGCTGGATCGGTTTCGGTGCATTCAACGTGCAGCCCTCGGAGATCGCCAAGGTCTTCGTGGTGGTCTATCTGGCCGGCTACCTGGTACGCCGTCAGGAAGAGGTACGCGAGAGCTGGGCCGGCTTCTTCAAGCCCTTCGTCGTGTTGCTGCCGATGGCGGGCCTGCTGCTGCTGGAGCCGGACTTCGGCGCCACCGTGGTGATGATGGGCTCGGCCATGGCCATGCTGTTCCTCGGCGGCGTCGGCATGCTGCGCTTCGGTCTGATGGTGGCGCTGGCGGTTGGCGCAGTGTTCGTCCTGGTGCAGACCCAGGAGTACCGCCTGCAGCGTCTGATCACCTTTACCGATCCCTGGGCCGACCAGTACGGCTCCGGCTATCAGCTGACCCAGGCGCTGATCGCCTTCGGCCGCGGCGAATGGTTCGGCGTCGGCCTGGGCAACAGCATTCAGAAGCAGTTCTACCTGCCGGAAGCGCACACCGACTTCGTCTTCTCGGTGCTGGCCGAGGAGCTTGGTCTGGTTGGCGCGCTCGCTACCCTGGGGCTGTTCGTCTTCGTCAGCGTGCGTGCGCTGTACATCGGGCTGTGGGCGGAAAAGGCCAAGCAGTTCTTCTCCGCCTATGTGGCCTACGGTCTGGCCTTCCTGTGGATCGGTCAGTTCCTGATCAACATCGGCGTGAACACCGGTCTGCTGCCGACCAAGGGCCTGACCCTGCCGTTCCTCAGCTACGGCGGCTCGTCGCTGGTGATCTGCTGCGTCAGCCTGGCGCTGCTGCTGCGCATCGAGTGGGAGCGGCGCAACGTGCTGGGCAACGAAGACGTGGACTTCACCGAAGCGGACTTCGCCGAGGAGGCCAGTCATGCGCGGTAACGTGCTGATCATGGCCGGCGGCACCGGCGGCCACGTATTCCCGGCGCTGGCCTGCGCGCGCGAGTTCCAGACTCGCGGTTATGCCGTGCACTGGCTGGGCACGCCGCGCGGCATCGAGAACGAGCTGGTGCCACAGGCTGGTCTGCCGCTGCACCTGATCAACGTCAGCGGTCTGCGCGGCAAGGGCAAGCTGTCGCTGCTCAAGGCGCCGTTCCAGCTCCTGCGCTCGCTGCTGCAGGCGCGCCGCATCGTGCGTGAGCTGCAGCCGGTCTGCGTGCTCGGCATGGGCGGCTACGTCACCGGGCCTGGTGGTCTGGCCGCGCGCCTGGCCGGCGTGCCGCTGGTTATCCACGAGCAGAACGCCGTCGCTGGTACCGCCAATCGTCTGCTGTCGCGTATCGCCACGCGCATCTGCGAAGCCTTCCCGAATACCTTCGGCGCTTCCGACAAGCGGCGCACCACCGGCAACCCGGTGCGTGAGGAGCTGTTTCTGGAAACGCCGCGCGAGCCGCTGGTCGGGCGCAAGCCGAAATTGCTGGTGCTGGGCGGTAGCCTGGGCGCCGAGCCGTTGAACAAGCTGCTGCCTGCCGCGCTGGCCGAACTGCCGGCCGAGTTGCGTCCGCAGGTGTTCCACCAGGCCGGCAAGCAGCACGCAGAGGTCACTGCGGAGCGTTATCGCGATGCTGCGGTCGAAGCCGAGGTCGCGCCCTTCATCAAGGACATGGCGCGCGCCTACGGCTGGGCCGATCTGGTGATCTGCCGCGCCGGCGCGCTCACCGTCAGCGAACTGGCCGCCGCCGGCCTGCCGTCGTTTCTCGTGCCGCTGCCGCACGCCATCGACGATCACCAGAGCCGCAATGCCGAATACCTGGCGAAGGAGGGCGCCGCCGTCCTTCTCCCGCAACATGCCACTGACGCGGCCAAGCTCGCCGCGCAGCTCACCGAGGTTCTGATGCACCTGGAAAAACTCAATGTCATGGGCGCCACCGCGCGCCGTCTGGCCAAGCCCGATGCCACCCGCACGGTGGTGGACATCTGTCAGGAGGTGATGCGTGGCTAAGTCGCCTGCCGCGGTCAAGGCCGAAGTACGGCGCATGCGCCGTATCCGCCGTATCCATTTCGTCGGTATCGGCGGCGTTGGCATGTGCGGTATCGCCGAGGTGCTGCTGAACCTGGGTTACGAAGTGTCCGGCTCCGATCTCAAGGCCTCGGCGGTGACCGAGCGTCTGGAAAGCTTCGGTGCGAAGATCTTCATCGGCCACGCTGCCGAGAACGCCGAGCAGGCCGATGTGCTGGTGGTGTCCAGCGCGGTCAA
Organism: Pseudomonas sp. GD04158; assembly: GCF_029834875.1. NCBI lineage: Bacteria > Pseudomonadati > Pseudomonadota > Gammaproteobacteria > Pseudomonadales > Pseudomonadaceae > Pseudomonas > Pseudomonas sp. GD04158. The sequence continues at coordinate 61,198 of NZ_JAODYT010000017.1, forward strand.
CACCAGCAACCCGGAGGTCGCCACCGCCCTGGAGCGGCGCATTCCGGTGGTGCCGCGTGCCGAGATGCTCGCCGAGCTGATGCGCTACCGCCACGGCATCGCGGTGGCCGGCACCCATGGCAAGACCACCACCACCAGCCTGCTGGCCTCGGTGTTCGCCGCCGGCGGTCTCGATCCGACCTTCGTCATCGGTGGCCGTCTGAACGCCGCCGGCACCAATGCCCAGCTCGGCTCCAGCCGCTTCCTGATCGCCGAAGCCGACGAGAGCGACGCCAGCTTCCTGCATCTGCAGCCGATGGTCTCGGTGGTCACCAATATCGACGCCGACCACATGAGCACCTATGGCGGCGACTTCAACAGGCTGAAGAAGACCTTCATCGAGTTCCTGCACAACCTGCCGTTCTACGGCCTGGCCGTGCTCTGCGTGGACGATCCGGTGGTGCGCGAGCTGCTGCCGCAGGTCGGCCGCCCGACCGTGACCTACGGCTTTGCCGAAGACGCCGACGTGCGCGCGATCAACGTGCGGCAGGAAGGCATGCGCACCTACTTCACCGTGCTGCGCCCGGACTGCGAGCCGCTCGACGTGTCGGTGAACATGCCGGGCAATCACAACGTTCTCAATGCCCTGGCGACCATCGCCATCGCCACCGACGAAGGCATCGACGATGCCGCCATCGTCGCCGGGCTGTCGGGCTTCCAGGGCGTCGGTCGGCGCTTCCAGGTCTACGGCGAACTGCCGGTGGATGGCGGCAGCGTGATGCTGGTGGACGACTACGGCCATCACCCGCGTGAAGTGGCCGCGGTGATCAAGGCCGTACGCGGCGGTTGGCCGGAGCGCCGTCTGGTGATGGTCTACCAGCCGCACCGCTACAGCCGTACCCGCGATCTGTACGACGACTTCGTGCAGGTGCTCGGCGAAGCCAACGTGCTGCTGCTGGTGGAGGTCTACCCGGCCGGTGAGGAGCCGATCCCCGGTGCCGACAGCCGGCAGATGTGCCACAGCATCCGCCAGCGCGGCCAGCTCGATCCGATCTATGTCGAGCGCGGCGTGGACCTGGCGCCGCTGCTCAAGCCGCTGCTGCGTGCCGGCGACATCCTGCTGTGCCAGGGCGCGGGCGATATCGGCGCGGTGGCGCCGCAACTGATCAAGCACCCGCTGTTCGTGGGGGAGTCGAAATGAGTTTGCACAGTAGCCTCGATCCCAAGGCTTTCGGTCGCGTCGCCGTGCTGTTCGGCGGCAAGAGCGCCGAGCGCGAGGTGTCGCTGAAATCCGGCAATGCCGTGCTCTGCGCCCTGCAGGCGGCCGGGGTGGACGCCTTCGGCATCGACGTGGGCGATGATTTCCTGCAGCGCCTTGCCAGCGAGAAGATCGACCGCGCCTTCATCGTGCTGCACGGCCGCGGTGGCGAGGATGGTTCCATGCAGGGCCTGCTCGAGTGCGCCGGCATTCCCTACACCGGCAGCGGCATCCTCGCCTCGGCGCTGGCCATGGACAAGCTGCGTACCAAGCAGGTCTGGCACAGCCTCGGCCTGCCGACGCCGCGTCACGCCGTGCTGACTTCGCAGGCCGACTGCGAAGCGGCGGCTGCCGAACTGGGTTTCCCGCTGATCGTCAAGCCGGCCCATGAAGGCTCCAGCATCGGCATGGCCAAGGTCGACAGCGTCGAGGCGCTGATCGCTGCCTGGCAGGACGCCGCCCGCTACGACAGTCAGGTACTGGTCGAGCAGTGGATCGCCGGCCCCGAGTACACCGTGGCCGTGCTGCGTGGCGAAGTGCTGCCGCCCATTGGCCTGGGCACGCCGCACAGCTTCTACGACTACGACGCCAAGTACCTGGCCGATGACACCCAGTACCGCATTCCCTGCGGCCTCTCGGCCGAGAAGGAGGCGGAACTGAAAGAGCTGACTGCGCGCGCCTGCGAGGCCGTGGGCACCCAGGGCTGGGCGCGTGCAGACGTGATGCAGGATGCCAGTGGCCAGTTCTGGCTGCTGGAAGTGAACACCGTACCGGGCATGACCGATCACAGCCTGGTGCCAATGGCCGCGCGCGCCGCCGGTCTGGACTTCCAGCAGCTGGTGCTGGCGATCCTGGCCGACAGCGTCGAGGCGAGGGGTTAAGTCATGACCGTGGCTTTGCGTCACCAGGACACGCTGAGGGCTCCGCTGCGCGGCAAGCCCGCGCCGCGTGGCGCCAGCCGCCTGGTGGCCAAGGAGCCGATGCGCCTGCGTCTGCCCAAGCCGGATTTCTCCTGGGTCGGGCGTTTGCTCTGGCCGCTGCTGCTGGTTGGGCTGGGGTTTGGCGCCTACGAAGGTGCGCAGCGTCTGCTGCCCTACGCCGACCGCCCGATCGCACGCATCAGCGTGCAGGGCGATCTGGCCTACGTCAGTCAGCAGGCGGTGCAGCGGCGGATCGCGCCGTTCATCGAGGCGAGCTTCTTCAGCGCCGATCTGCGCGGCATGCGCGAAGAGCTGGAGCGCATGCCCTGGATCGCCCATGCCGAAGTGCGCCGCGTCTGGCCGGACCAGATCGACGTGCGTCTGGAAGAGCAACTGCCCATCGCCCGCTGGGGCGACGAGGCGCTGCTCAACAACCAGGGGCAGGCCTTCGCGCCGCAGGAGCTAGACAACTATCAGCATCTGCCGCAGCTGTACGGCCCGCAGCGGGCGCAGCCCAAGGTGATGCAGCAATACCAGATGCTCAGTCAGCTGCTGCGGCCGATGGGCTTCACCGTGGTCGGGCTGCAGTTGCGCGAGCGCGGCAGCTGGTTCCTCTCGGCCACCGAGAACGCCAGCGGCCAGCGCATCGACATCCTGCTGGGGCGTGATCACGTGGTGGAAAAAATGCGTCGTTTCGCCGCCATCTATGAGCGGGAACTGAAAGAACAGAGCGCGAACATCGCGCGCATCGACCTGCGTTACGCCAACGGCCTGGCCGTGGCCTGGCGCGAGCCGGTGGAGCCGGCCGCGGCCGAGCAGAAAGTGAATTGAGGAGAGGCAGGACTAATGAGTAGCGCGCAGAGCGGCAAGATGATCGTTGGCCTGGACATCGGCACCTCCAAGGTGGTGGCGCTGGTGGGCGAGGTGACGGCCGACGGCCAGCTGGAGATCGTCGGTATCGGCACCCATCCGTCGCGCGGGCTGAAGAAGGGCGTGGTGGTCAATATCGAGTCCACCGTGGCCTCGATCCAGCGCGCCGTGGAAGAGGCGCAGCTGATGGCCGGCTGCCGTATCCACTCGGCCTTCGTCGGCGTGGCCGGCAATCACATCCGCAGCCTCAACAGCCACGGCATCGTCGCCATCCGCGACCGCGAAGTGAGCAGTGCTGATATCGAGCGTGTGCTCGACGCCGCGCAGGCAGTGGCCATCCCGGCGGATCAGCGCGTGCTGCACACCCTGGCGCAGGACTACGTGATCGACAACCAGGAAGGCGTGCGCGAGCCGCTGGGCATGTCCGGCGTGCGTCTGGAGGCTAAGGTGCACGTGGTGACCTGTGCGGTGAACGCGGCGCAGAACATCGAAAAATGCGTGCGCCGCTGCGGCCTGGAAGTCGACGACATCATCCTCGAGCAGCTGGCCTCGGCCTACTCGGTACTGACCGAGGACGAGAAGGAACTGGGCGTATGCCTGGTGGACATCGGCGGCGGCACCACCGATATCGCCATCTTCACCGAAGGCGCGATTCGCCACACGGCGGTGATCCCGATCGCCGGTGATCAGGTCACCAACGACATCGCCATGGCCCTGCGTACCCCGACCCAGTACGCCGAAGAGATCAAGATTCGCTATGCCTGCGCCCTGGCCAAGCTGGCCGGTGCCGGCGAAACCATCAAGGTGCCCAGCGTTGGTGATCGCCCGCCGCGCGACCTGTCGCGCCAGTCCCTGGCCGAAGTGGTCGAGCCGCGTTACGACGAGCTGTTCACCCTGATCCAGGCCGAGCTGCGTCGCAGCGGCTACGAAGATCTGATTCCCGCCGGCATCGTCATGACCGGCGGTACGGCGAAGATGGAAGGCGCGGTCGAGCTGGCCGAGGAAATCTTCCACATGCCCGTGCGCCTCGGTGTGCCGCACAGCGTCAAGGGCATGGCCGACGTGGTGCGCAACCCGATTTATTCCACCGGTGTGGGGCTGCTGATGTACGGGCTGCAGAAGCAGAACGACGGCATTTCCATGTCGGTGAACGGTCCTTACCAGGACGAAAACAAGACCCCGGTACTCGAGCGCATCAAGCGCTGGGTGCAAGGCAATTTCTGAATTTGCAGTAGGCGTTACAACTAGAAAGGAAGGAGAGGGATCATGTTCGAACTAGTAGATAACATTCCGCAAAGCGCGGTGATCAAAGTGATCGGTGTCGGTGGTGGCGGCGGCAACGCAGTCAATCACATGGCGGTCAGCAACATCGAAGGCGTCGAGTTCATCTGCGCCAACACCGATGCGCAGGCGCTGAAGAACATCGGTGCGCGCACCGTGCTGCAGCTCGGCCCGGGCGTGACCAAGGGCCTGGGCGCTGGCGCCAATCCGGAAGTCGGTCGTCAGGCCGCGCTGGAAGATCGCGAGCGCATCGCCGAAGTACTGGCGGGCACCGACATGGTGTTCATCACCACCGGCATGGGCGGTGGCACCGGTACCGGCGCCGCGCCGGTAATCGCCGAGGTGGCCAAGGAGCTGGGCATCCTCACCGTTGCGGTGGTGACCCGTCCGTTCCCGTTCGAAGGCCGCAAGCGCATGCAGATCGCCGACGAAGGCATCCGCGCACTGGCCGAGAGCGTCGACTCGCTGATCACCATCCCCAACGAGAAGCTGCTGACCATCCTGGGCAAGGATGCCAGCCTGCTGTCCGCCTTCGCCAAGGCCGATGACGTGCTGGCCGGCGCGGTGCGTGGCATTTCCGACATCATCAAGCGTCCGGGCATGATCAACGTCGACTTCGCCGACGTGAAGACCGTGATGAGCGAGATGGGCATGGCCATGATGGGCACCGGCTGCGCCAGCGGTCCGAACCGTGCTCGCGAGGCCACCGAAGCCGCTATCCGCAACCCGCTGCTGGAAGACGTCAACCTGCAGGGCGCGCGCGGCATCCTGGTGAACATCACCGCCGGCCCGGATCTGTCTCTGGGCGAGTACTCCGACGTGGGTAACATCATCGAGCAGTTCGCTTCCGAGCACGCCACCGTCAAGGTCGGTACCGTGATCGACGCCGACATGCGCGACGAGCTGCACGTCACCGTGGTCGCCACCGGCCTCGGCGCGCGCATGGAGAAACCGGTCAAGGTGATCGACAACACCGTGCAGGTTGCCGCCAGCCAGCCGGTTGCCCAGCAGCCCGCCGCGCAGCCGCGCAGCGAGCAGTCGGTCAACTACAAGGACTACGAGCGTCCGACCGTGCAGCGCCAGAGCCACAGCGGCGCGGCCACTGCAGCCAAGCTCAATACCCAGGACGATCTGGACTACCTGGATATTCCGGCTTTCCTGCGTCGCCAGGCTGATTGATGGAATGTATCAGGAGTATAAGGGTGATTGGTGTTCAGCAAAGGTCGGTTCTGCTATCATTCCCGACCATTGTTGAAAACAGTTCGCAACTAGCGATATAGCGGCCAAGCCATGATCAGACAACGCACCCTGAAGAACATCATCCGTGCCACCGGTGTTGGCCTGCATTCGGGGGAAAAGGTTTACCTGACCCTGAAGCCGGCTCCGGTGGATACCGGCATCGTGTTCCGTCGCACCGACCTCGACCCCATCGTGGAAATTCGCGCGCTGGCCGGGAATGTCGGTGAAACCACCATGTCGACCACCCTGGTCAATGGTGATGTCAAGGTGGATACGGTAGAGCACCTGCTTTCGGCCATGGCAGGCCTGGGCATCGATAACGCCTACGTCGAGCTCTCCGCATCCGAAGTGCCGATCATGGATGGCAGCGCCGGCCCCTTCGTATTCCTGATTCAATCCGCTGGCCTGCAGGAGCAGGAAGCGCCGAAGAAGTTCATTCGCATCCTGCGTGAGGTCACGGTGGTGGAGGGCGACAAGCGCGCCACCTTCGTGCCCTTCGACGGATTCAAGGTGAGCTTCGAGATCGACTTCGATCACCCCGTGTTCCGCAATCGCACGCAGAGCGCCAGTGTGGATTTCTCCAGCACGTCTTTCGTCAAGGAAGTCAGCCGGGCCCGCACCTTTGGTTTCATGCGTGACATCGAGTTCCTGCGTTCGCAGAACCTGGCGCTCGGTGGCAGTGTGGAAAACGCCATCGTGGTCGACGAGTATCGCGTGCTCAACGAAGACGGCCTGCGTTACGAGGACGAATTCGTCAAACACAAGATTCTCGATGCCATCGGCGATCTGTACCTGCTGGGTAACAGCCTGATCGGCGAGTTCAAGGGCTTCAAGTCGGGGCATGCGCTGAACAATCGCCTGCTGCGCACTCTGATCGAGCAGACCGATGCCTGGGAAATGGTGACCTTCGAGGACGCCAAGCTCGCGCCGATCTCCTACATGCGCCCGGTAGCGGCCGTGTAGTCGAACTCTCTTTCCAGATGCAATTGAGGCCACCTTCGGGTGGCCTTTTTTATGGCTGCTCGTGAGGGAGTCGCTGCACAGGACGCACCCTACGGCTTTGCCGACGAATGGAAGGAGGGTGCTATTCGTCTTTCTGCGTATGGCTCGCCAGGCGCTCAAGCGCCGCCCGCAGCCGGGGGTCGCGGATACCTTCGGCACTGGCCTGGATGTTCTGTGCGGCGCCCTTGGACAGCTGCAGGGTGCGACCGGTTCCACGATTTTGCCCGCCTTGAGGTTGCACCTTGAACAGGATTTTCGTTAAGGTCGCGAACTCTTCGAGTGCCTGCAGTTGTCGTTGCAGTCGTTTTTGCTGATAACGCAGGCGTGTTGCCCAGTGGCCATCGGTCACTATCAATAGCAGACAGCCGTCACGCCAGGACGCTACATGACAGTGCTCCCGGGCGGCTGGTTGTAGCTGGCTTTCGACAAGACGCTGCAGGTTGGACAGGCGTTGCGCCTGACCGAACAGCGCTTTCAGGGGCTTGGCTTCGCGTAGCAGCGTAGCGGGTGCCTGGGCCGGCAAGGGACGGAACGTCATGGCAGGAGGCCTTAAGTTGCGGAGTGGCCATGGTAGCAGAGCATGCTGCCGGCCAGTGCTCTGCCTGAAGGGGATGCCATGCACATTATCCTGCTGCACAGCCGACATGGTTCGGCGCGAACCATCAATCTCGATCTGCGCTGGCTGCTGCTGGCCGTCTTCCTGCTCCTCGGCCTGACGCTGGGGGCCGGCGCCGCGGTGGGGGCCAAGTGGCTGACCGCCGAGCCCATAGCCGATCAGTCGCTGGCGGCCGCCCTGGATCAGCAGCGCGAGCAGGTCGGTGCGGTGCGCCTGGATGCGCAGCGCCAGCTCGATGCCTTCGCCGTGCACGTCGCCGAACTGCAGGCGCGCCTGACCCGACTCGATGCACTCGGTGAGCGTCTGACCGAACTGGCCGAGCTGGACGCCGGCGAGTTCGATTTTTCCCTGAGCGTCGGGCAGGGCGGCGCGGAAGATGCCCTCGGCGCCTCGGCCTATGCGCCGCCACCTTTCATGAGCGCACTGGATGAGCTGGCGCTGCGTGTGGAGAGCCGCGAGCAGCAGCTGGAAGTGCTGGAACAACTGCTCGGCGAGCGTCGTCTGAACGAGGCGGAGATGCTGTCCGGCCGCCCCGTTCTGCAAGGTTACGTGTCTTCTCCCTTTGGGCGCCGCGTGCATCCGCTGACTGGCCGCTCGAGCATGCACAAGGGGATGGATTTCGCCGCCAAACCCGGTAGCGACGTGGTGGCGGTGGCCGCTGGCGTGGTGACCTTCTCCGGCAAGAAGAGCGGTTATGGCAATACCGTGGAGATCAGCCACGCCGACGGCTACGTCACCCTCTATGCCCACAACCAGAGCAATACGGTGCAGATCGGCGATCTCGTGCAGCGTGGCCAGACCATCGCCAAGGTCGGTCGTAGCGGCCGCTCCACCGGTTACCACGTGCATTTCGAGGTCAGCAAGGATGGCCGTCAGGTCAATCCGGCGCTGTACATCGCCCGCGCCAACGGCGTCGAGTGAGCGGGCGGCAATCGTCACCTCTTGAATCCCGGGTATTCGCCCCCATCTAACGGAGCACGCTGCGCCTGGCTCGCCGAGGCAGGCGCTGCCTGCGCCATCACGCGGTAGCAATGGGCTGACAACGTCACTTTCCTCCCCGGCTTTTCCGGGTAGAATGCCCCCTTCGCCCGCAGCCATGCTGGCTGCCAGGTCGCGATTTGCGCCGACCTCCATCCATTCGCCGGAAGATCCTGTCGATATGTTTGCGCCTCTGTTGAAAAAACTTTTCGGAAGCAAGAATGAGCGTGAAGTCAAACGCATGCTCAAGGCGGTGCAGTCCGTCAACGCCCTCGAAGAGCAGATGATCGCCCTCTCGGACGAGCAACTGCGTGGCAAGACCGAAGAGTTCAAGGCCCGTCTGGCCAAGGGCGAAACCCTCGATCAGTTACTTGCCGAAGCCTTCGCCGTGGCCCGTGAGGCCGGCAAGCGCGTGATGGGCATGCGTCACTTCGACGTGCAGCTGATCGGTGGCATGACCCTGCACGAAGGCAAGATCGCCGAGATGCGTACCGGTGAGGGCAAGACCCTCGTAGGTACCCTGGCGGTCTACCTCAACGCACTGTCCGGCAAGGGCGTGCACGTGGTCACCGTCAACGAATACCTGGCCCGCCGCGACGCCAACTGGATGCGTCCGCTGTATGAATTCCTCGGCCTCACCGTGGGCATCGTCACCCCCTTCCAGCCGCCGGAAGAAAAGCGTGCCGCCTACGCTGCCGACATCACCTACGGCACCAACAACGAGTTCGGCTTCGACTACCTGCGCGACAATATGGCGTTCAGCCTGGAAGACAAGTTCCAGCGCGAACTGAACTTCGCCGTGATCGACGAAGTGGACTCGATCCTCATCGACGAGGCGCGTACGCCGCTGATCATCTCCGGTCAGGCCGAGGACAGCTCCAAGCTGTACATCGAGATCAACCGCCTGATCCCGCGCCTCAAGCAGCACATCGAGGAAGAGGAGGGCGTGGTGACCCAGGAAGGTCACTACAAGGTCGACGAGAAATCGCGTCAGGTCGAGCTCAACGAAGCCGGCCACCAGTACGTCGAGGAGATGCTCACCGCTGCCGGTCTGCTGGCCGAGGGTGAGAGCCTCTATTCCGCGCACAACCTCGGCCTGCTGACTCACGTCTATGCCGGCCTGCGCGCCCACACCCTGTTCAACCGCAACGTCGAATACATCGTGCAGAACGGCCAGGTGATCCTGATCGACGAGCACACCGGCCGGACCATGCCGGGGCGTCGCCTGTCCGAGGGCCTGCACCAGGCCATCGAAGCCAAGGAAGGGGTGAACATCCAGGCCGAGAGCCAGACCCTGGCCTCGACCACCTTCCAGAACTACTTCCGCCTGTACAACAAGCTGTCCGGCATGACCGGTACCGCCGATACCGAGGCCTTCGAGTTCCGTCAGATCTACGGTCTGGACGTGGTGGTGATCCCCACCAACAAGCCGATCGCCCGTAAGGACTTCAACGACCTGGTCTACCTTACCCAGGAAGAGAAGTACCAGGCGATCATCACCGACATCAAGGACTGCCAGGCCCAGGGCCGGCCGATCCTGGTCGGTACCGCCTCGATCGAGACTTCCGAGTACGTCAGCCAGCTACTGCAGAAGGAAAAGATCGAGCACAAGGTGCTCAATGCCAAGTACCACGACAAGGAAGCCGAGATCATCGCCCAGGCCGGCCGCCCGGGCGCGGTGACCATCGCCACCAACATGGCCGGTCGCGGTACCGACATCCTCCTCGGCGGCAACTGGGAAGTGGAAGTCGCTGCGCTGGAGAACCCCACCGACGAACAGATCGCGCAGATCAAGACCGAGTGGCAGAAGCGTCACCAGCAGGTGATCGAGGCCGGCGGCCTGCACGTGATCGCCTCCGAGCGCCACGAGTCGCGGCGTATCGACAACCAGCTGCGTGGTCGTGCCGGTCGCCAGGGTGACCCGGGCTCCAGCCGCTTCTACCTGTCGCTGGAAGACAACCTGATGCGCATCTTCGCCTCGGATCGGGTGAAGAACTTCATGAAGGCCTTGGGCATGCAGTCCGGCGAGGCCATCGAGCACCGCATGGTCACCAACGCCATCGAGAAGGCCCAGCGCAAGGTCGAAGGCCGCAACTTCGACATGCGTAAGCAGCTGCTCGAATTCGACGACGTGGCCAACGAGCAGCGCAAGGTGATCTATCACATGCGCAACAGCCTGCTGGCTGCCGAGAACGTCGGCGACACCATCGCCGAGTTCCGCGAGGAAGTGCTGACCGCCGCCATCAACGGCCACATTCCGCCGCAATCAATGCCCGAGCAGTGGGACGTCGCCGGCCTGGAATCCACCCTGCAGAGCGATTTCGGCCTGAAGCTGCCGATCCAGCAGTGGCTGGACGAAGACGACAAACTGTACGAGGAGACCCTGCGCGAGCGCATCCTCGCCGAGCTGGTGGCGGCCTACAACGAGAAGGAAACCCAGGCCAGTGCCGAGGCCCTGCGCACCTTCGAGAAGCAGATTCTGCTACGCGTGCTGGACGATCTGTGGAAAGACCACCTGTCGACCATGGATCACCTGCGTCACGGCATCCACCTGCGCGGTTATGCGCAGAAGAACCCCAAGCAGGAATACAAGCGCGAGTCCTTCGCCCTGTTCCAGGAGCTGCTGGAGTCGATCAAGCGCGACACCATTCGCGTGCTCAGCCATGTGCAGGTGCGTCGCGAAGACCCGGCCGAGGAAGAGGCCCGTCTGCGTCGCGAGGCCGAAGCACTGGCCGAGCGCATGCAGTTCCAGCATGCCGAAGCATCGGCGCTGGCAGCCGAACAAGATGGCGCCGAGGAAGGCGCAGTCGCCACCGCCACCGCGCCGGTGCGCAGCGAGAACAAGGTCGGCCGCAACGAACCCTGCCCTTGCGGTTCGGGCAAGAAGTACAAGCACTGCCACGGTCAGATCAACTGATCGTCGGTCCGCATGGACCGCTTGCAGTAGAGGGCGCATCAGCTATGCTGCCTGCGCCCTGACAACGCCGCGACGGCCCTGCCGCTCGCGGCGTTTTACCATTTCACCCGGCCGCCGCTGCGGTCACTGCACACTTGAAGGAGCGCTCTCTATGGCTGTTGGTCTTGGTCCGCTGTCTACCCTGCACCCGGTACCCGGTTTCGAACTGGGCATCGCCTCGGCCGGCATCAAGCGCCCGGGCCGCAAGGATGTGGTGGTGATGCGCTGCGCCGAGGGTTCGCGTATCGCCGGGGTGACCACCACCAACGCCTTCTGCGCCGCGCCTGTACTGCTCACCCGCGAGCGCCTGGGTGGCGAGGTGCGCTACCTGCTGACCAATACCGGCAATGCCAACGCCGGCACCGGTGCCGACGGTCTGGCCCGTGCGCGCCGCGCCTGTGCCCGCCTGGCCGAGCTGACCGGCGTAACCGAAAGCGCCGTGCTGCCGTTCTCCACCGGAGTGATCGGCGAGCCGCTGCCGGTGGAGAAGATCGAGTCCGCGCTGCAGGCCGCACTGGACGATCTCAAGACCGACAACTGGGAAGCGGCCGCCACCGGCATCATGACCACCGACACCCTGCCCAAGGGTGCCAGCCGTCAGTTCCAGCACGATGGCGTGACCATCACCGTCACCGGCATCTCCAAGGGCGCCGGCATGATCCGCCCGAACATGGCCACCATGCTCGGCTACATCGCCACCGACGCCAAGGTCGCCCAGGGAGTGCTGCAGGATCTGGTGCGCGACGCGGCGAACAAGTCGTTCAACCGCATCACCATCGACGGCGACACCTCCACCAACGACTGCTGCATGCTGATCGCCACCGGCCAGGCCGCACTGCCCGAGATCAGCGAGGCCTCCGGCGAGCTGTTCACCAAGCTCAAGCAGGCGGTGTTCGAGGTGTTCATGGAAGTGGCCCAGGCCATCGTCCGTGACGGCGAAGGTGCGACCAAGTTCGTCACCGTCCAGGTCAATGGCGGCGGCACCCACCAGGAATGTCTGGACGTAGCCTACGCCGTGGCCCATTCGCCGCTGATCAAGACCGCGCTGTTCGCCTCCGACCCCAACTGGGGGCGCATCCTCGCTGCCGTGGGCTATGCCGGCGTAGCGCAGCTGGATGTGAGCAAGATCGACGTGTTCCTCGGTGAGGTCTGCATCGCCAGCAAGGGCTGCCGTGCCGCCACCTACACCGAAGAGCAGGGTGCAGCGGTGATGGCCCGTGAGGAAATCACCATCCGCATCGAGCTGGGCCGTGGCACCTGCAGCGAGACCATTTGGACCACCGACCTGTCCCACGAGTACGTCAAGATCAACGCCGAATACCGCACCTGAGCAACTTGGGCTTTGCACTATTCCCGCGCCTCATGCCCCCATGACGCGCGGGAATTTGCTATTCGGGGTGCGGACTTTTAACGTCGAGTGACTTCTGGGCATTTCAGGAACCTAGACGAGGACACGCAAGATGGCACTGCAACTGGTGATTGGCGACAAGAACTATTCCTCCTGGTCTTTGCGCGCGGCGCTGGTGGTCGATCTGGCCGGCGCCGACTGCGAAGAGGTGTTGGTGCGCCTGTATCAGCCGGACAGCCGCGCGCAGTTGCTGCGCCATTCGCCCACCGGCAAGGTGCCGGTTCTGCTCACCGAGCAGGGCGCGGTGTGGGACTCCCTGGCGATTGCCGAGTACCTGGCCGAGTGTTATCCCGAGGCGCAGTTGTGGCCGCAGGAGCGCCAGGCTCGCGCGCTGGCGCGCAGTGTCTGTGCGGAAATGCACAGCGGCTTCACGGCGCTGCGCAGCCATCTGCCCATGGACTTGGCGCGGGACCAGGCGCTGGCCGAGCTGCCGGATGCGGCGCAGGCCGATATCGATCGCATCTGCGCGATCTGGGCCGAGTGCCGCGAGCGCTATGCCAGCTCGGGCAACTACCTGTTCGGCCAGGCCAGCATCGCCGATGCTTTCTACGCGCCGGTGGCCGCGCGCCTGCGCAGTTATCATGTGGTGCTGCCGACAACGGCAGCGGCCTATGTCGAAACCATCTACCGCTGGCCGGCGTTCCAACGCTGGTATCAGGCGGCATTGCAGGAGGTAAAGGGGTGAGGCGCGTTCATGTCGCAGCAGCGGTGATTCGGGGTGTCGATGGACGCATCCTGATTGCCAGGCGCCCTCAGGACAAACACCAGGGCGGTCTGTGGGAGTTTCCCGGCGGCAAGGTGGAGGAGGGCGAGGCCGTGCGCGTCGCCCTCGATCGCGAGCTGGAAGAGGAACTGGGCATTCGCCCGCAGGCGGCGCGCCCGCTGATCCAGATTCGCCACGACTACCCGGACAAACAGGTACTGCTGGACGTCTGGGAAGTGTCGGCCTTCAGTGGCGAGCCCCATGGCGCGGAAGGCCAGCCGCTGGCCTGGGTCAGTGAGCGGCAGTTGCTGGAGTATGAATTTCCCGCCGCCAACAAGCCCATAGTCGCCGCTGCGCGACTGCCCGAGCGCTACCTGATCACCCCCGATGGCCTGGAGCCGAGCGAGCTGCTGGCCGGCATCCGCAGCGCCCTGGCGCAGGGCGTGCGGCTGATCCAGCTGCGCGCACCGAACATGTTCGATGCGCAGTATCGCGACCTGGCGGTGGACGTGCAGGGGCTGTGCGCCGGCAAGGCGCAACTGATGCTCAAGGGACCGTTGGAGTGGCTGGGCGATTTTCCTGCCGCCGGCTGGCACCTGACCGCCGAGCAGCTGCGCAGGTATGCCGCTGGCGGCCGCCCCTTCCCTGAAGACCGCTGGCTGGCGGCGTCCTGCCACAGCGCCGAGGAGCTGGCGCTGGCTTCGCAGATGGGCGTGGATTTCGCCACGCTGTCGCCGCTGCAGGCGACGGCGACGCATCCCGAGACGCCGCCGCTGGGCTGGGAGGTCGCGAGCGAGATGCTGACCCATTTCAACCTGCCGGCCTATCTGCTGGGCGGCGTTGGTCCCGGCGATATCGAGCGCGCCTGGCAGACCGGCGCTCAGGGCGTGGCGGGTATCCGCGCGTTCTGGCCGCAGTAGGGCCGCCGTACGCAGCTAGCAGCCATCGCGGTATTTCCTGGTGCGCGCGGCGCACCCTACGGCTTGTCTGCGGCTTTCCACAATACTTCAGCAATGCCCTGGCGCCTGGCGATCAGGCGGGCGGCGACGAACAGTAGGTCGGAGAGGCGGTTGACGTAGGCCAGCCCTTCGGCGCGCAAGGGTTCGACGGCATTGAGGTGCTGGCAGCGGCGCTCGGCGCTGCGGGCGAAGCTGCGGCAGACGTGGGCCTGCGCGATCAGGCGCGAGCCGCCCGGCATGATGAAGTTTTCCAGAGGCCCGACCTCCTCGTTCCAGCGGTCGATGGCGGCCTCCAGGCGTTCGATTTCACCCTGCTGCAAAGCCTGGTACTCGGGCATCGCCAGTTCACCGCCCAAGTCGAACAGGCGATGCTGACAGGGGCTCAGCACTTCACCGATCTCCTGGAGGCCTGGCCAGGTGGCGGCGGCTTCTTCCAGGTCTGCGAGCAGCAGACCGAGCTGGCTGTTGAGCGTGTCCAGTTCGCCGATGGCTTCGATGCGCGGATGGTCCTTGCCGACCCGGCGACCGTCGGCCAGGCCGGTTTCGCCCTTGTCGCCGGTGCGGGTATAGATCTTGGAGAGGCGCATGCCCATGACTCAGAGTCCTGTGTTGTCGGCAGTGGAGGCCAGTGGCAGGCGCAGGGTGAAACAGGTGCCCTGGCCCGGGGTGGAGTGCACCTCCATCTGCCCCTTGTGGTTGTTGGTGACGATGAAATAGGACACCGCCAGGCCCAGGCCGGTGCCCTGGCCGACTTCCTTGGTGGTGAAGAAGGGCTCGAAGATGCGCTTGCGCACGGCCTCGCTCATGCCGATGCCGTTGTCCTCCACCTGCACCTCGGCCCAGCCGCCGACCTGACGGGTGCGCAGGGTGATGCGGCCGGGTTCGTCGTCGTCGCGCTGGTGGATGGCCTGGGCGGCGTTCTTCAGCAGGTTGAGCAGCACCTGTTCCAGTTCGTTGGCGGTGGCGGCTACCGGGCCCAGCTGCGGGTCGAAGTCGCGGACGATCTGCAGGGCCTTGAAGTCGAAGCTGTCGGTCAGATCGAAGTCGTTGCCGGCGATCTCCAGCGCCTGGTCGATCAGGGCGGGCAGGTCGCAGGGCGACAGCTGACGATCGCTGCGGCGACTGAAACTGAGCATGTGGCTGACGATCTTGGCGGCACGCTGGCCGGCCTGCTGGATGCCGTCTAGTAGCCGTGGCACCTCGCGCGCCTGCATGTACTGCTCGATGGCCTCCAGGCTGACGCCGGCCTGCTCGGCCTGCTCGCGGTTCTTCTCCAGTTCCGGCGACAGGCGCCTGCGGATGTTCTGCACGTTATGCAGGATGGCGCCCAGCGGGTTGTTGATCTCGTGAGCCATGCCCGCAGCCAGCCCGCCGACCGAAAGCATCTTTTCCGATTGCACCATCATCTCTTCCAGGGCCAGGCGCTGGGTGATGTCGTCGATGCGGATCACCACGCCACGCCCGGTGCCGCCCATCAGCGGGTAGAAGGTCAGGGCGTAATGGCGCGGGTCCTCGTCCTTGTGCCAGGTAACCCGTTCGATCTTCTCCACCCGATGCTGCTCGGCGGTGCGCCGCAGCTGCGGCAGGAAGGGCTTGAGCGGCGGAAAGGCGAGAAACACCGGTTGGTTCAGCGCCTCGTCCAGGCGGGTACCGGACAGGGCGCTGGCCTCCTGATTCCACTGGGTGACGTAGAGCTGCTCGTCGAGGGCGATCAGCGCCGAGGGCATCGAATCGATGATGCTGTTGAGGTAGTTCTGAAAGCCGGTGAGCTTCTTCTCGATCTTGCTGCGCACTTGCACTTCCAGTTCCAGCTTGCGGTTGGAATGGCGGGTTTCCTCGGCCAGGCTCTGGGCCTGATCGAAGGCCTGCTGGGCGTCGTCGCGGGCGCGCTTGAGCTGCTGTTCGCGCGCCTCGATGCGCATCAGCATGGTGTTGAAGGCATCGGCGAGGCTGCCGATCTCGTCCTGGTTGCCGCGGGTGGCGCGCAGCGCATAGTTCTCCTCGCGGGTGACCTGGCGCGACAGTTCCTCCAGGCGGCGGATCGGCTTGGTCACCAGGCGCTTGATCTGCCTGGCCACCAGCAGCCAGAGCAGCACGCTGAGGGCCAGAATCGCCAGGCTGGCGCTCAGCGTGCCGGTGTAGAACACCCCAGGCAGCTCGCTGGAAGCCACCAGCAGCAGGGCGCCGGGGCGGCCACTGGGGTGCGGCAGCTCCACCAGCAGGTTGGTGCGAAAGGCGGTTTCGCGCCAGTGCTGCAGCTGGCTCAGCTGTTGCGGTAGCTGCAGTTTCTCGCCGCGCTGCAACTGCGCCAGGCTGACGCCGTTACTGTCGTAGATCACCGCGGCACGCAGCGGCGCGTAATCGTCCAGGCGCTTGAGCAGGGCTTCGGCCGAGGCCGGCGAGTGCAGTGCCTCCTTGCTCAGGGTGGGGCTGGCGATCAGTCGGCCGAGGGTGTGCAGGGCCTGGGGCGCCATGCTCTCCTGGGTGATCCAGTAGGCCGCGCTGATAAAGGCCAGGTTGGCGATCAGCAGTACCGCGGCGAGCAGCACCAGCAGCGCGGCGAGCAGTTTGCGGCCGACCGGCAGGTTGTCGAGGCGCTGACGCAGTCTCATGGGGTTATCGCTGTGGTGGATGAAGGCGGCAGGTTAGCGCGGCCGGTCGCCCCTTGTCATGCCGCCAGGCGTGCGGCGGATGTGGCCATGCCGGCGGCCTGCGTTGTCAGTCCAGCGGCAGACCGCGCGCGGCGAGGTGGCTGAGCAGGCGCTGCTGCAGGTGTTGCAGGTGCGGCAGATGCAGGTCGTGACGCTGCGCCGCGGCGCAGGCGTAGCCGAGCAGGTAGGCGATCTCGGTGCGCCGCCCCTGGGCGACATCCTGATGCATGGAGGAGTAGTTGAGGGCGGTGGCTGCAATCACCCGCTGCACCTCTTCATGCAGGTTATCGGCCGCTGCCGGCTGGCCGCAGCGTTGCAACAGTTCGCCGAGTTCGGCGCACAGCGTGGCGACTTCGGCCGGATGCTCGCGCAGACCGCCGTTGCGGCAGTCATGCAGCACGGTCAGCGGGTTGATCGCACAGTTCAGCGCCAGTTTGCGCCACAGCCGCGCGAGGATGTCCGGAGTCCATTGATGGGGAATGCCGGCGCGCTGCAGCTCGTCCAGCCACGCCGGCGGCGTCGGATCGAGCGGGTCGCCCAGCCAGGTGTGACCATGGCCGGCGAACACCACCTCGAAGCCGGGCTGGCGAAAGGCGCCCTCGGTACTGGAGAGAAACAGGCAGCGCTGCCCGGGCAGACGCTGCGCGACGCCATCCTGGCTGCCCAGGCCGTTCTGCAACAGCAGCAGCTCGGCGCCTTCGGCCAGGCGCGGCGCCAGTTCCGTTGCGGCGGCCTGCGCGTCGTAGGCCTTGCAGGCCAGCAGCAGGCGGTGGATGGGCGCATCGGCCTGGGGTAGTTCGGCGGGAATGGCGTAGTGGCTGGGCGCGCCGTCTTCGATCAGGGTCAGGCCGCCGGCCGCCTGGTATTCGGCCAGGCGCTCCCGG
>NZ_JAODYT010000018.1:0-75076 GCF_029834875.1 Pseudomonas sp. GD04158
CTCATTAAGCACTGTCAGGCCATGGCGGTGCTGCATCCAGAGTTTGCGCCGCTGTTGAAATCCCTGGCCAAAGCCGCTCGCTCTGGCGCTGATGCCGATGTGCGCATCAGAAACCTCATGCGCCGTCCTAGCGCCGGCGAGTTAGTTTGGATCGATCCGCTGTTCGGTGCTTCTTATCTGCCAGATGAGCAAAGCCTCGAAAGATTGATGTCAATTCGCCGGTCTCTTGGCATGATCCAAACCGAGCATTGAACAATCAGGTCTTGAACAAAGGGAAGTGTTCCGATGAATACCAATGTACCTGCAATCAACCCCTTCAAGGCCTGGCTAAGCGAGCTACTGCTCAATCGCGAACTCTTCAAGGGGCCGAACGGTAGGCCGCTATACAGCTATCAGCTCACCGAGAGTGAATACGCCTCGTTGCGTGATTTGCTTAAGCTACATTTGCAGCGCAGCGACAACCCTGCGCATTTGCAGCATTTGAGCGCCTGCTTTTGCCTATTTGTCAGTGAGCAGTATCGGCGCAACTACAACCGCTCTTGGTCTTGGGCTGGCGCCGAGGCAGAGCTTGGAGTCCTGCTCAGTCCAGCCGACCACGCCACGCTGACCCAAAAAGGCCTCGACTATTGGCAGCGTCCCGTTCGGCGGCGGGAAAATGGGCGCGACTGGCTGGGTACCCTGTTTGCCGAAGGCGGGCTGCCCTGGCCGCTGGTGCAGGATGACAAGCACGGCTTTGGCCGAGCGGTTAAGCGCGGAATCAAGCACTTCTTCCGTACTGAAGGTAACCGCCGAACCACCTCGGACTTGATGGCGGACTTCGAGGAGGATCTACCGCTAGCGTTCCGCACCCTGGAAACACGTCAGCTGTTGGCTGGGATCGTCGACCAACTGATGTACCTGGTTGAGCACTATCCACTGAAGGACCAACAGGACCCGGCCAGCTATCTGGATATGGTCGCTCCCTATTGGTCCGGAGAGTTCCCTATCCCGCTCGACGAAACTAACGCACGCAGCCTGATCAACGACTGGCTGCGTGATGCAGGGCAGAAACGTCAGGAACGCAAGGAGGTCCTCGAAAGGGCGCGTGAGTTTACCTGTGAACATGTACTGCAAGGCGTGCTTCCCGCGTGGGCGATTCGCACCGAACTGATCTTGCCACATCACGCCACATTCAAAATCGACCTTACCCAGCTCAGTAGCACTCGGTTGGATATCGCCTATTACGAAGGCGAGCACATACTGGCCCGAGGGGGTGCCGTTTACGGACAACTAAGCGGCGATAATCTGCAGGTTCGCTTCAGCAATACGCAGGTCACCCTGGAGCGCCGCCACGTGTCGGAGCCAGTGACGCTACGCCTGCTCGACAATGGGCGAGTGGTCCACCGCTTCCAGTTCGAGGACAGCGCGCTAGACTTCCAGTACTCGCCGCTGGTTTTCGAGCGCCGCGCAGAGCGTTGGCAGCTGGCAGGCACATCCTCTTGCAGTCTGTCAGGCAACAAGGCGCTGATTCGCTTGCCTTCAGGATTTGAGCTGAACGCCGAACTGGACTCACCAACCGATATTGGCCTCGACAGGGACGCCGGTCATTGGGTCGAAGTGACTGCAGATATTTCGTTGCACTTCAAGGATGACGTCTATCGTATCGAACTCAATCAGGCGCAGGAGGAGGCGCTGAAACCAGCACTTATTGGCAATCAGGCTCAGTACGACAGCAATCCCTCGACCATTTTCCTCGGCTGGCCCAGTCTCGACTTGCCGGAAGGCTTTACTTACGGCCGCGACGAGTTGGTCGAGTTTGCCAATGGCCAGCCATTGGACGCGCTAAGACGTTCGGGCTTTTATGGCCTGGTTCGTTACAGTCTGCGTTGCAAGAGCGGGAAAACCCTGCTGCAACGTCGATTTGCTGTGCTTCCCAGGGAGTTCAGCCTGGGATTATCTCCCGGCATTCAAGGGCAACCGGCACGGATCACGCTCAAGAGCGCGCAGCAGCTGGACTGCCGAATCGTTAGTGACAGCCTGAAATGCCAGCGGCTGTCCGATGTGCAAGAAAAGGTTTTTTTTCTGCAGCACGACAGCCAGAGGCCACCCGCTAGCTTTGTTCTGGAGCTTGGCACTGGAGGTAATCAGCAGACTATACAGTTGCGTCTGCAATACCCCTACCAGGGGGTCCGCCTGCTAGATGCCGATCTACAGCCTACCAGCAGCCGTGAGCTCAGCCTAAGTGAGCTGCTCGGCCATCGTGTTGCTCTGGCCTCAGGCCAGCCGCAGGGTCAGAGCTTTTTTCTGGTACTGGAGCTGGTAAGCGAATCAGCGTTGCGCCCTCAGCGGGTGTATGAGGTTAGGGTCGGTCAAGATCCCGTCCAGCTGAGTCTTTACAGCTATCAAAACGACATCCTACAGATGCTGGGGGCGGTGGACGAACAGGACGCCTTCATCAAACTCCATGTGGAAACCGAGCAACGCCTGCTCACCCTGAACATCCGGCGCTACAACGGGCGCCTAGCCTGGCAAGGGCGGGATATCTTTGCCATCTGCGATATCGGCTCCTCCAATGTACTCGACGCTGCGCAAGTCGAGGCCATGCTGATGTCCGACCCCAAGCAAGCTCCGCTGGTACTGGTGGAGAGGACAAGCCAGGACGTTGGCACGGGCTTGTTTGAGATACCAAATGCCTTGCAGCGCAGGGGCCCCTGGCTGATTTATCCAGCCCAGGACAGCAGCGTTCAGTTCCGCCCGGCGCTATACGTATCGAATACTCAGGATATCGACATGGCGGGTGAGGTCTGCTCGCTGCATCGGGCGACAGAGGTGTTCCATCCCGAGCGCAACCCGGAAGTGATTAATCAGCAGATCGCTGCGATGGCCGAAGACTTCGGTCACAGTGGCTGGCAGTACCTGGCCGACCTGAAACAGCACTTCGCGCATCTACCCTTGTCGTCGTTCGAAAGCTGGAAGGCGCTTTCACGTCATCCACGTGCCATGGCCTTGGCTGTGCTGCGCCTGGAAATGGACGAGGCATTCTGCAATCGGGTGCGCGATGAGCTGGCGGTGATCTGGGAGGCAACGTCATTGCGCCTCTGGGCGGAGGTGTATCAGTACTTCCTGCGCAGCCTTCATGACTTGGGCTTGCCGCAGGTATTGATCCGCAACCTTGAGGAGAATCGGGCTTCTGTGCTGCGTGCAGTCGTATCCGGTTTTGACCATGTCGACGACTATCTGCATACCGGTAAGTGCGCTTCGCTGACCAAGGTGCCGCCTGAAGCAGCTCTACCCATCTGGTGCGGGCAACTGCGCCAGGTGCATGGCTCAAACAGGCGCTGGCCGACGGAGCTGAGCTCCGAGCTCGGCACCTGGATCTCTCGGCAGGAGCTGCCGGCGCAGCTTAAGACGCTCTCGGCAGTGGGTTATGCCAATGCGGTGATCTATTTACCGATCTTCATGGCCTTTGTGACGGCTGAAAAGGCCAGGCTGAACGATCTGGGCGTGCCATTGCCCTATCTGAAATTTGCCGTCCGCCTGCTCGCCGACTTTGACAGGCAAAACTGGTTCAATCCGGCTCATGCACTGATGGTGTCCTATCTACTGGCCACGCAGAGCGAGGCATAAGGGTTTTCAATGCGTTACTTCAGAGACTTGATCGAGCAGAGCCTCAACCGTACGCGTGAGGCAACACTGGGTGTGCTGGGCATCAACCATGCGGGACTGCGTCACCACCTTAGCGAGAGCATGGTGGATGAGTTGGGGGCTGACGGCTGCTTTCTGGCGCCACCAGTGTTTGAGCACACTTTTGGCTGGCAAGAGTCCGACAAACGCTTGCAGGATTTATCGCCCAGCCTGCTCTCTGAGAGTCTGCTGGGCACCCTGCAGAATGCCCACGCCTATCAATTCCCGAAAAGCGCGAAGCCCTACGTCCACCAGCTTCATGCCTGGAGCATGCTTCTAGCTGACAAACCGAGATCGGTGGTGATTACTAGCGGCACCGGCTCGGGCAAGACGGAATGCTTCATGGTGCCGATCCTCGAGGATCTCATTCGTGAGCGTGAGCGGAACAAGGCGCCTTTGGTTGGGGTAAGGGCACTATTCCTCTATCCATTGAATGCGCTAATCAATTCCCAGCAAGAGCGCTTGGATGCCTGGACGCGGGCTTATGGCCAGGACATTCGATTCTGTCTCTATAACGGCAAGACCGAAGAGACGGAGGGCTTTGTACGTAAAGAGCAGGCCCTGAAGCCTAACCAGATCCTTTCCCGCCAACTGCTGCGCAAGGAGCCTGCCCCCATCCTGATGACCAATGCCACCATGCTGGAGTACATGCTGGTACGTCAGGTGGACAATCCAATCTTGGAAATTTCCAGACAACAGCAATCTCTCCGCTGGATCGTCCTCGATGAGGCGCACACATACATCGGCTCACAGGCTGCTGAGATGTCGCTGTTACTGCGGCGCGTGGTTCAGGCATTCGGCAAGCATCCCGAACAGATTCGCTTTGTGGCCACGTCCGCCACTATTGCGGGCGCCGATGCCGAAGAGCGCTTGAAGCATTATCTGGCCAATCTCGCAGGCGTAAGGCTTGAACAGGTCGAAGTCATCAGTGGCTCGCGAGTCTGGCCCGATCTGCAGTTTCACAAACCGCAGTACACACTCACCTTGGAAGATATCCAGGCTGTTGAGTCTGATACTGAGGCATCCATTGCTCGCTTTGAAGCACTGTGTCAGCACCCCATCGCCCAAACTCTCCGCCACACCGTTGTCAGCTCACCCAAGCCGCTGGATCTCAACGACCTGATTCGTTCCGTCAGTGACCTGTTGCAGGGCAACACCATACTGGCCCGACAGCAGGAGGTTCTGGACTGGCTAGATGTACTCACCGGCACTCGGCCGGCCCCCTCGGAGCCTCCTTTCTTGAAGCTGCGTGCCCACTTCTTCCAGCGCATGCTGAATGGTCTATGGGCCTGCGTTGATCCGAATTGCAGCGTGAAGTCCCAGCACCTGTTGGACTGGCCATTTGGCAATGTCTACGTCAATCAACGCGCCCGCTGTGAATGCCAGGCCCCAGTCTACGAGTTGGGTTTCTGTGATGACTGCAAGACGCCACATTTGATTGCGGAAGATCGCAGTGGCGAGCTGCACCAGCTCAGCCCCTACACCGGCGATGAGTTCTCCCTGAGCTACGAGCACGGAGAAGAGGATTCACCTTCAGGTAGTGCAGTTACGGGCCCCAGCCACAAGACGCCCGTTCAACGCCTTGTCATTGCCGGCTTACCTGCGGCTCATGAACCCTATCAATCTGATCGGATCGATCTTGAAACCCTGAAGGTCGGCAGTCTGGTGGGGCAGAAGCCTCTTCATATTGTTTTTGCTGAAGAAAAACGGGCCTGCTGCAGTGAATGCGAGCATGCGTTTCCAGATGGCCGAAGCTTCCTGAGAAAAGCCTATTTGGGGGCGCCATTTTACGTGGCGAATGCGGTTCCAACCGTATTGGAATTCTGCCCTGATCCCGATAAGGAAGACTGTGATGGCCGATCCCCAGAGGAGCTACCAGGACGCGGACGCAAGCTGATCACCTTTACCGATAGCCGCCAGGGTACTGCGCGCATGGCTGTACGCATGCAGCAGGAAGCAGAGCGCTCTCGTCTTCGTGGTTTGGTATTCGAGACGCTGCGTAATGCACAGGCCAAAATCGATAGCCAGCCGCAGGATGTGCCTACTGGCGATTACGATGCACTTATTATCCAGGCGGCCAACCTGGAGAAGCTCGGTATGGCGAGTATGGCGAGCGATCTTCGTACCCAAGCAGAAGCTATGCGCTCAGGAAGCCTGGCGCAGGATCGTGTTGCCGCAGTTGACTGGGAGCAAATGGTTCGAGAGCTGGCAGCCACGAAGGATATTGAGCAATCCATCCTTGAGTACAACCGCTATGCCAATCCGGCCCTGTTCGATGGCAGTCAAGGCGGCACAACCATGGCGCGGTTGTTGTTGGCCAGGGAGTTTGCCCGTCGCCCGAAGAGCCAGAACAGCACGGAAACGCTGGGTCTGGTTCGTGTTAGCTACAAAGGCTTGGAAACGATCAACAGTTGCCCATCGCTCTGGGAGCAGACCACTGCGATATCATCGACAGGCGACCCCGGCAGCAAATCTAAGCTGACGCTCCAGGACTGGCAGGACTTTCTAAAGGTTGCACTGGACTTTTATGTGCGGGAAAACACCTTCGTACGCTTGAGCCGAGACATGCAGCTTTGGATGGGCAGTCGATTTACGCCTAAGTCTCTTTTCCCGCCGAAGAGTGACATTGACGAAAGCCACGTGATCAAGAAGTGGCCACAAGTCAGAACTGGCAATCCCACGAGGCTGGTGAAACTCCTCGAGATGGCCACGGGTCTGAACCGAACTCAGAGCACCGATGCCGATAAAATCAACGGCTGGCTCGATGCCGCTTGGCACGCGCTGGTAAAGGCCACCATTCTGGAATCTACGGATGCTGGCCATAACCTCAGGCTAGAGTCCCTAACGTTTTCGTTGCCGGTCACAGGCTGGGTATGCCCCCTCACGCACCGCATTTTTGAGACAACGTTTAGAGGCCTTACGCCTTATCTCCCTATCAAGCAGCTACCGCGAGACTATCGGTGTCAACCAGTTCAGCTAGCACCTCTTAGTCGCCTGCAAGTGGATGGAAGTGCGACCGCTAAGCTAACTCAGATCAGAGCGCGTGTCGGTCAGGATCCGGTAATTGAAAAACTGCGATATGAAAGCCTCTGGTCAAATCTGAGCGACAGAACGGTTGAAGGTGGTTTCTATTATCGAACCGCAGAGCATTCTGCTCAGCAGTCTGCTCAAAAACTGGATACCTACGTAGAGCTGTTCAAAAAGGGCAGGATCAATGTACTGAACTGCTCCACCACTATGGAGATGGGCGTCGACATCGGCGGTATTTCTGCCGTGGTGATGAACAACGTACCACCACACCCAGCTAACTATCTTCAGCGCGCCGGGCGGGCAGGCCGCCGGAGTGAGGCTCGCGCCATTGCCTACACCCTGTGCAAGGCCGATCCGCACAATCAAAGGGCATTCGCTCAGCCCAAGTGGCCATTCATCACCGCCATTCCCGCACCGAGCATCACTCTGAGTTCGGACAGGATTGTGCAGCGACATGTGAATTCGCTGCTGCTTGCCATATTCCTGCGCACTCAGACTCAAAGCGATGGTGACCGCACCAAGCTGACCTTGCACTGGTTCTTTGGCGCGGATGAATCTCCCTGCCGGCAGTTCATCAGTTGGTTGGGCAGTTGCCCAGACGAGTATGCCGAACCGGTGCGCATGCTGGTTTCCGGAACGTGTCTGCAGGGGCGAGTAGTTCTGTCCATCACCGCGGATACCCGAGACGCCATTCAGGAAATTGAGAGCTGCTGGCTGGAGGAGTTGCGCAAGCTCAATCACAAGCAGCTGACTGCCAAGGACGAGCCTTACAAGAAAGCTCTCGAACTGGAAAAGAAACGGCACTGTGATGAGTACCTGCTCCGAGACCTTGCCGCCCGCGCCTTCTTGCCGGGGTATGGCTTTCCCACCGATGTGGTGACACTTAATACCTACAATATCGAGGACTTCAAGCATAAGCGCGAGCGGAAGAGCAGTCGTGAAGACAGCGTCTTCAACAACAAGGAGCTGCCGTCACGCGGGCTGAACATCGCCATTCGTGAGTATGCTCCAGGATCGCAGGTGGTCATCGATGGTCGGGTCTATCGGTCGGCTGGCGTGAGCCTGCAGTGGCATGCCTCTGGGCAGGTGAACGAGGCGCAAAAATTTGATATTGCCTGGCGTTGCTCACACTGTGGAGCCGCAGGCGTAAAAGAAAACGCCTATACGAACAGCGCGGAGTTGACCTGTACGCATTGTGCATCCCACATTCCGTTCTCCGAGCAGCGCAAGGTCCTGCGCCCAGGTGGGTTTGTCACTGACTTCTATGAGTCAACAAGTAACGATATCTCGTCGCAAAAATTTATCCGGGTCGAGCGCCCGCGTATCCAGGTGGCCGGTTCCAACATTGCTCTACCCGACCCTAGCTGCGGTTTCGTACGCTTTGGCCATGGAGGCAGCGTTTTCCATCATTCCTCCGGTGAGCATGAAAAAGGCTATGCCGTTTGCATGATCTGTGGCCGCGCTGAGTCGATGCTGGCATCAGGTGATATTCCGAAAACACTTCTTCCGGATCAATCGCATCGCCCGGTGGGCGGTATTACGGGTAGTCACAAGGAGCACGATTGCCCAGGCTCATCCGTACAAACCAGTATTTTTCTTGGCTACCAGATTCACACTGACGTGTTGGAAGTGTTCTTGAGAAGCCCTCTCACAGGCCACTGGCTGGGAGCCAGCACTAAAGAGCAAGCTATCGCCATGACACTGGCAGTCGCTATGCGTGATGTGATTGCGGATCAGCTCGGTATAGCTACTACAGAGATGGGGTTTGGTTTCCGCCTGGACAAGGATCTGGAAAGCGGCCAGGCCCGCAGTGTGATTCAGTTGTTCGACGAAGTCAGTGGCGGTGCTGGTTTCGTCCTGTCTGGATTAGAAGATCTGTCGAGTTTGCTGGAGAAAGCCCGAGCGAAGCTCGAGTGCCCTGTTAGCTGCGAGAATGTCTGTTCTCATTGCTTGGCAGGGCAAGACAGCCGGGTTGAGCGGGAGGAACTGGACCGCAGAATGACGCTGAAGTGGATCCAGCAATCCGGTTTGATTGAGCATCTGAAACTGCCAGGCGATCTTTCAAGGGTTCCTGGGGCGCGTTACTGTTCAGTTGGACCGCTGCGCTACCTGAACGCTGCTATCAACAAAATCGACCGGAGTGTTGGTGGCAACTCGATAACAGTGCTATTGCAGGGCGAAGCAGATGATTGGGAGATCGATCACCCTGAATTCCGCGAGCGTCTCTTAACCTGGCAGCTCGCAGACAAATTGCCAGTCAGAATTGCACTACCTGCAGGCGTCGCACTCAGTAGCGAGCTGAAGAACAGCCTGTCGGTACTGGCTCACCTAGGGGTGACGGTGCTCGAGGTCATCAGAGGGGTTCTTCCCGACGGCCTCTTCCTGGCGACTCAAATCACCTCTGGAGATATTTGCAAAAGTTTGCTTTGTAACGATCCGGCTCCAGTCATGCCCGGTGCTCAATGGCTGGAGGGTAACGGCAGTGCTGTCTGGGTCAGTACACAGCAATTACCCGGCCTCGAGGGCAAGGCCATCGACACGAGTGGCTGGCGTCGGCAAGAGCAGGACGCCAGGGTCATCCAGGTCACCACTGAGCTGAATGGGCCTGTGCGAGATCTGGGTAAACGGCTGCAAGCACTGATCGGTAAGCAGGCTCCAGAGGTTGCTGAACTGCTAGCGAATGACAGAGCTGTAAGCCTTAGCTATTCAGATCGATACCTGAAGTCGCCTTGGTCGTTGATGCTCCTCAGCGGTTTCCTAGATATATTCAAAAATCCTGAGCTCAAGAACCTTAGCATCCAGACACTCGCTGCCAGCCCTGGGCAGATGAGCTCGCTGACATCGCATGACTGGTTAGATGCAGCGGATCAAGAGGCCGTGCTTAGCCTATGGCTGGGTAGCCAATTCTCCCTGGAGCCTAAGATCGACATCAAAGAGCACGCCCGGGATCTACAGCACAGCAGGGAGATTTCCGTGATTTGGGCCTCAGGAAAGCGCTGCAAGATATTTCTTGATCAAGGAATGGGCTATTGGCGTGGCCGCATGCCTCAGCGTGATCAAATGGGCTTCGACTTCTACAGCGATTGCAAGGGGCAGGCGATGCAGATGCTGGCGAAGTACAAAGATGCCAGCATGGTCTCAGGAGGGGAGTGGCCGACTTGTATTAGTGTTCTTGTGGGCTGACCCATTGCAGGAGAGGACGCACAGTTGGTGATGCCTCAGGCGAAGGTGTTGTGCGAGGCCGGATGTAGGGCTGCGCCTACTTAGATAGCTGTTTGGTTTTAGAGCTAGCCATGCATGGCATCGAAAGACCAGCCAGCCATTCACCTGCAGCGAATGAAACAAGCTGATTTTTGACAACAAAGCCTGTCGCTGCGCGATGGCAGTTGGGCATTTTTCCACTCCGCTCGGCTTGCTTCACATTCGTTTCGCAAACCATGGCTACGTGGAAAAACACCCAACTGCCCCATACTTGAAGGCTTCAAGTATGGGGGGAGGGGACGTACTTGAAGATGCGCCTGGACGGCTGCCTCAAGTACGCCCCCTCCCTAACGTTTGTTGTCAAAGCTTAGCCAGCCCGGCATGCCGGGCTGAAAAGGCGGCGTTGCCGGTGGTGCGGTGTATTAGCTGCTCATGCCGTTTGCGATCAAGTTCAAAAAGTAGCCAGCGCACGAGGCGCTGAAGTGACGAACTCGGCGCCAGTAAACGTGTCATGGCCCATGCAGAAAAGCTGCATTCAAAAATGCTAGCCATGCGGTGGCGATTTGGTTATGAAAAAAGTCACCGAAGTCAGTGTTTACAAGGGTTGCAGCGATAATATAACCAAAAAAAGGAGTGCCAGTTTTGGCACGTTTCGCGCCACTTGAGACCAGTGCGGTGTCATTTTCGGCTTCCTCCAGTGCCACTACAGGCACTCAAACTGCCTCTAGTGGCACGATCCAGGTGTCGCAAACCGCGTGTGCGGCACGCATGGTGTATCGCAATAACTTAGTGCGATATGGTTGGAGTGTCGCAATGCGAGCGTGCGACAGACCGAGAGTGTCGTATTGATGTTCTGCGATACACCCTGAATATCGCAGGCCAGACCGTGCGACACGAAGGTTGTGTCGCAAATCTGCGATCACACTGCGGATGCTGCTTGAAGCACCGTATGGGGGGCGTAAACCGCATGTGCGATATGCTGGGTGTGTCGCAGACCGTTCATGCGACAAGGGGAGCGTATCGCAGCGTGAGAGTGCGACAGCCCAGGTGTGTCGCATCAAGGTGTCTCTGATACACAGTAAGTCCCGGTATGCCGGCACATGTAGTGGCCTGTTGCTAGTCTAAAGCTGGGGTCGTAGCCGTATGTGATGACCCAGTGCCGGTGGCATTTTGGTCGCATCAGCGCTCTGCGGCAGGTTAGTAATATCGCTGATGCCTAGATGCTTTCTAATAATGCAAAAAGGCCGCACTTACGGCGGCCCTTATTGATCCCTCATCGCATCATCTCCAGCTGATAATGGTTCCCTTCTTTAAGAAGGGGCTAGTGCAACGTCTTCCTCGCTCTCCGGCCACGTTTGCTGCGTCCTGCCTGGCTGCTCATCAAATGCTTGAAATGCTCCCAGTTTATGTCGCCTAAGGGCAGGTTGTAGCTTAGGTGGCGCTCCAGAGTATCCAGCAAAAGCACGGATTGCGGCTTGTCTAGGTAGTGCTCTTGGGTGACTTCGAGCTTGCCGTCAGAATGGCCCAGCAGATGTGCAATGGTAGTTGCCGGTACATTCGACTTCTCAAGCCGGACTGCAAACGTGCGGCGGAAGCTTTTAAAATTAAAGCCGCCATCCAATGCCACGGGGCAATGCTGACCTATAAATCCGGCGCCTGTTTCGGGACCGCAGAAGAAGCGGCTCGCGGCGCGCGAGTAGAGGTGTTTCTCGTCAAAGCGCAGCTCTGAAAAAAGTAGAGCATCCGGACCTTCGGCCTGACGGCGCTCCGTCACGAAGTCGAGAAAGCCCATTGTGATCAGCTTCGAGGAAATTGGGATCTCGCGTCTCGATTGCTCATTTTTCAGCGACTTATTGAAGCCGTTGTCGTTGATGCTGATCAGGGGCACGCCATGGGCGTCTTCGATCACATCGTGGGCGCGTAGCTGGCAGAGCTCGTTGAGTCTGGCTCCAGTGAAGAGTCCAAGCGGCATCAGCCAAAAACAATAGCTCTGCGCATCTTGGAGAACTGGCGCTGCAGGTGTGCTCGAATCGTATGCCTGATAGGGCCAGCTATTGAAGAGGCTTACTAGGTTTGAGTCGAGGAACGACTTGGTGATCTTCGATTTGGTGGTCTGGCAGCCTTTGATCTTGAGGTCTTCATCAATCCAGTGATCATTGGTTGCTTGATCCAGCATGCGATTAAACAGCCGGTAGTAGGCTTGTAAGGTATCGCCCTGGTTGCTCGATGCGTTGTTCTGCCTGAGCAGCTTTGGGAGCTCATCCTTCAGCGTTTGGATATCGCGATTGCTTAGGCTGGCTACTCGGCGCAAGGGATCATCTTGAGTAAGCACGGTCTTGATTTTGGCCATTCTGGCGCTGAGTTGGTATGCCGACTTTGCGTTGCGAGGGTTCTCTCGAAGGAAGCGACTCAGCACGTTATCCATGAACTCGGCCAGCAGCGGCGAGTTGTGGTGACGATAAATCGATTCAGAAATCTTGGCGAGGTGTGGCATCGCCAGTTCCAAGATTTTCGGATCATGCCCAGCCGCAAATGCTAACGATAGGCCGTGGTTGATTGGGACGGAGATGTGGGATTGGTTCAGCGCATTCATAAGTGCCTCTCTGGTTAATTGAGGCACAACAATATCACTGGATGTAAAACCAGTAAATAAAGTATTGGCAAATTATTCTGATTATTTCCAGGTATTGACAGTTTGTCAATAGGTTTTTGGTGCGGGGAAGGCGATTTCCCCGCACCGCCTCAACTATCGGGTGATGCGGGATTGCCAGTGCCGTTTTTCAGTCCAGCTGGTGGTTTTAGCCTTGTCGACGCCAGCCGGGCGGCCAATGCGAAAGACACCTTGCTCGGCTTGCAGCGCCCTGTAGTGGCTGTAGTGGATGTGCGCAGTCGAGGCCTCAAAGTCGATCTTGTCGAGCTCCTCTTTCAGCACATAGCTCGGGTAGCAATCGCCATAGCCGCCGGTGGTGCTGCGGTCGGCGTGGCCGACCAGGGCCTTGCCAATCAGCATGTCCAACTTCTGTCGGCGGAACTGCTGAATGAACGTGTGCCGCAGGCCGTGGAAGGTCAGCTCGTCATCGCCGAGTCCGCACTGTCCCAGGTAGCCTTTGTCATCTTTGTCTGAGCCTCGGTACCAGCGGCTGGCTGTGTGCCCGGGCGAAAGGTCGCCGTACACGCGGAGATTTTCAAAAAGCGGCGCCGACAGATCACCACCATGCGCCTTCAAGCGCTGCTGATGATACGCCAGGAGCCCGGCTTCAAGAATGACCTTATGCAGCGGCACGAGGCGCTCCGAGTCGACCGTTTTCAGCTGTCGCGCTCCAGAGCTGCTGATGCTGATTACCCAAATGCCAAGCTCTTCACGAATATCTCCAAGCTGAAGCTGGCAAAGCTCGCTCAAGCGAGCGCCGGTATACAGGCCGAGCAGTGGCAGCCAAAAGCGGTAGTCGTCCAAGCGCCAGCGCGGCGGTGCTTTGAGTGTGTAGACTGGGCCTTGCAGCAGTTGCTCGATCTGCCTGGGGTTATAGGTGCGCTTGCGTGGCGAGGGGGCGCCTTTGGTGCTGAACGTCAGGCCTGCGGCCAGATTCTCTTTCAAATATCCTTGGTCGTGCGCATAGCCGATGAGTGCGCGTGCCAGCTCGAAAAACTTCTTCGCCGTCCTAGCATTCAAGGGCTCGTACTTGCCGCTCTGGATAATCTGACTCAGGGGCTGATGGCGAGTCGCGCGCAAGCGATGCCGGTTCTTGGGGTAGCTGCGCAACTGGTCGCGCAAGGCATTAAAGTCAGCCCGGGTCAGGGTGGCGAGTGGGCGATGTCCGCCGATCAGTTCGGCCAGTCCCTCCAAGCGCGCATGCATGGTGATGCGGGTGCGTGGATTCTTCCACGCACCTTCGCGTACCTGGCGCTCTTCGAACTCACGGGTGAGGGCACCGAAGTGCCGGCAGTTCTCATGAGTGAGTGGTGGCTGGATCAGCAGGTCGTTTGAGGTGGGCGTCTCAAACAAGGCTTGTAGCTTGGCGTTCTGAGCAGGTGATAAAACGCTGCCGAGGGCATTCAGCAGTGCGAGCGTGCCAGCGTCCTGGGGCGCTGTGGCTGCGTCGTTGGCCGCGCTCATGTCCGGCAGAGTGTACATGGGCTCGGCTGGCGGTACTGGGCCAAGCATGCGCCGGATCAGGTCCTGAATTTCTTGCAGGGCGCGCTCATAGGCATCAGCTGAGGGAGCTTCAATAAAACTTTTCACCAGAATTTTGTCGATTTGACCCAGGCTGAAGTGCAAGAGGATCGACGCCAGGATCGGCGAACTAGTCAGCAGCTCGACTCGCATTTCATCGGGATGACGAGGCGCACCGGTGAGTCGTGCGCCGGTCAGCGGAATAAGGAGTGTATAGAGCCCGCTTTCCTCCTGAAGAATCTGAAAATTTTGGCAGAGTGTCAGGCGGTCGAGGTGTCCCGAGATCCGGCTGAGGTGAAACATGACGCTATGTGCGGAACGTGGCAGGCCCGGTGGAATATGCAGCAGATGGCGGCCTTGGTCGGGGCGTGCAAAACACAGGTACTCGTAGAGCGACAGCATCGTGATAAGCGGATGCCCGGTTTTGAAGACGTTCCTGGCCATTGGGGTAGTTTCCAGCACTGTGATGGCGCTGTAGATGTAAGCCGCAGCCGCGTTGGCGGTGACGTGGTCGTTGGTGCCGAGCGGCCAGTCGAAACGGGTGAAACCGAATTTGAGGGCTTGGCGCAGGGCTTCGCTCGGATACAAGGCGAAGTGGATTTCACCGCCCGGCTCGTTGCAATAAAGCACGGTGTGCTCTTGGCACTCTTTCAGCAGGCGCTCATGCCCGGCGCTCAGGTCAGAGTTGGCCAGTACGGCAGGTGCAGGGCGGAGCGCCCAGATTTTCAGGTGGCTTTCGGTAAAACGGCTGATTTCAGCGTGAACAGTGGCCAGGTTTAACAGAAAGCCATCAGGGTGCAGCTCAATCGTGGCGGCGCTGCTGCGCCTAAGCAGATCTTCGAAGCGCGGGTTGAGATATTGGGCGAGATCGCGTGCGAGCGCTTCATCATGGCCGAGTGACCAGCGGATTTGTGCCGGCAGCTGCGGGTGATTGCCGATATAGCTCGGGAAGGTGAAGTAGTACTGGAAGCCGGTTTTGGCTTGATAGACCAGGTGCTGAACACCGGTTTTGCTTTGACGCTTGGACATGATGGCGTACCTATTTGGATTCACAGTTGGACTGTGTGAAATCCAGTGCCATCAAATCGTGCCTGAAACCCGCGTTTTAGACGGGTTTCAGGGCTTATTTGGTGGGCCGGGGTAATCTGAAATGATTCTCTATCTTTATGATTTTAAAGAAAAAGTCTCGGTTAAAATTGTTCGTGGAATACATTTTGGAATACCAAGCTTAGCCCTTTGGGTTCCAGCAGCAGGCACTGAGGTCTTAGGTCGGGATGACAGTGCTTGCCCTCGAGACAAAAGCCCCGCATCGCCTCATTCGACGCGGGGCTTCATTTGAGGTTAAGGGCTCAGTCCTCCGAAGGTTACTCTTTCCCGAACTCTTTCTCGTGGGCTTCAGAGATCAACCTATCCAGCGCTATGCACTCCGGTACTGCCCAGTGCTCTGCCAGCTTTTTAAGTCGCGGGTGATTCTCGAGCAAAATATCGAGGTTCTTAGCCTTCCTGCCCTTGTTGGCAGTTTTCAGCTTGGACTCTTTCCCCTTTAGGCTCTTGATGAAGTCTCGTTTCGAGACGCCCTCCTCAGCGAGTTGGTCAAAGATCTCCAGAAAATCTTGATGCTTGCTGGGAGCACGCACAACGTTAAAGCGGTCTGGGTATTTGTCACAAAGAGCAGCCCATGCCAGTTCCCGGCGCTCTTTGCCGTGCACCTTATCATCAAGCCACTTAAGGTGGTGATCCGTTTTAAGGTTCTGGTCCCACTGTGTTTTGAGCTCCTCCAAGTGCGCAATCTTTGCACTGAGATCAGCGTCCATAAAGTCGAATATCGCTTGGGTGAGTTGCGGGCCAGAAATATTAGGGAGTCGCTTTATCTGGTAGCGATCAAAAGGCGTGATCTTGTTCTTAATCCACCTGGACGTGCGCGGTCCAATGGCCCAGGTCAATTTTTCTGGATGAACTGCTCGGCGGTTAAACTCACGCAATATTTCTTCTGCAAGGGCACTCGCGATTTTATGGCTGGTGAGAACATCCAGCATGAAGCTCTCGATGTCGTCGAGAGTGCTTTCTTTTTTTCCGAAATTAAATTCTTCAAATTTTGCGTCTTCTTTAAATTGCAAGAAGAGCCAGGCGAAGTTGAAAAGGCGCATGTTGCTAGTGCGTGCCTTAAACAAATCTTCAAGATAGTTATCTTGGCGGTTGGCGGCGAGCTCGTATTCTTCGTTATCGAAGACTATTCCTTTTCCAGCCTGCTTCAGAGAATCTTCCTTATTCCTGGAAAGAATATCTGCAAGCTTTTTTGCTGCTTTATTTTCTGAGTTGTCATGGTTCATAGGGTAAACCTCGTTAGCATCTACGTTAAACCTAGGACGAACCTAGGTAGCTTCTAGGGGGTAGCCAGAAAAGCTTTTCAGCCTGAGACCCACGCGAAAACGCAGGAAAAAGGCCTAACGCAGCAGTCGATCAGGCTTTTGGAGGCTCATGCAGTGGCTGCGGAGCTCAAGCGCTATCGATTTGCACATGCCTTCCCTTCGGCAAAGAGGGAAAGGCATGGAATGCCTGAGGTACGGGGATGGTGGTCTTGTTTTCTGCGAAAACTGCACCAGCGCTACGAAGCGTAGTTGCTGGTGTGACGTTCCAGGCCCAACTCTGAGTGGCGGGTGCCGCACGCTGAGACTCAGATGTGCGGCGCGACAGAATATAAGCCAGCCGGCGACGGCTGTCTAGCTGGCTGCTCTGGGCTCGGGCGCCAGTACTTTTTTACAACGCTTGGTAATCCTCTGAACGTATTACAGGAGACCGTTCATGAGGATCATCCGTCTGAAAGAAGTCACCCACCTAACTGGCCTTGCTAGGTCGACCGTCTATAAATATCTCGCAGAAGGGAAGTTCCCAAAATCTGTTTCGCTAGGCCATAGGTCAATCGGATTTCTCGAGAGCGAAATTCAAGAGTGGATTATGGCCCGTATCAAAGAGCGAGATATGGCGGGCTAGTGTTTCGAGCTTGTGGCATAAAGGCTGCGACCTATAAATGGTCGCAGCCTTTATGCCGATGAAGAAGGTTGCCTCAGGTAACTCCCTTGACTTTGGTTTTGAGAAATCTCTTGGCGCTCGGGGAGGTTTTTATTCTGGGCTCCCTGCTTCTCGGTGCGTTGCTGATCTGTTGTATGCTTGTTCCAGTTATATATCAATCAACTAGAACCAAATACGCTATTACAGGTAATCGTCGTAAATAACTACTGCAGCACGGAGAGATGCTGTTGCTGATCACACAGCAACAGCCCAGCAAGCGTTAAACGGTAAAAAAAGACAGACATGGCACCTGTTATGTAAACACAACACAGGTGACAAGCCATGAGCCATCCACACGCATCAAAAACCCTCTCGCAATCCGATATCGCACTCCAGATCGAAGACCTAGTTGAAGCTTTGGAACACAGCGATGGGCCCGTGCAGTCGCTTACTGCTAATGGCACGGTCAAACGTACCAAGCTCACTCGTTACTTCGAGAACATCGGTCAGATGCTTGAGTTGGTCAGCCACAGCGATGATTACCACTACGGACCTTACCTGCGACTGTTTCAACGGGCGTGTTACGACGTCGGCGTGGAACATAGTCCGTTGGCAGGGATCATTTCCTTTGATGAAGCAACGTCACAGTACCGTGACTACAGCGATACGCTAAACCGCCTTGCTGACCGTATCCGTCAACTGACTCGTGAGCGCATTTACCGTCGTCGTAGGGATGACGCAAGGTATCAGGAACGCCAGCAGTCCCATGAAGTAGCTGAGTACGTTGACCAGGTATTGGATCGCTACGCCACTACTCTGGTGATCAGGGTCGATTTGTACTATCGCTCTGCAGCTCAGGCCCGGCTGCGGGTTGAGCATGTATTTGCGGATCTGCAGCGGCTGATCCGGGCACGTGAACGCAATCCGATCTTCGAGCATGAGACAGGCTACATCTGCCGTGTCGAGCAAGGAGAGCGCCGTGGTTACCACATCCATGCTGCCTTCTTCTTCAATGGCGCCATGCTGCGGGGGGACATCTACAAGGCGCAGCAGATTGGTGCTCTGTGGGAGCAGATCACCCGTGGTAAAGGTAGCTACCACAACTGCAATCAGGACAAAGCCCAGTACGGTGATGAATGCGGTATCGGGATGATCCACCGTCGTGACGAACAGGCTCGTGACAATGTCCATCATGCGATGAGCTATCTGGTCAAGCGGTTTCAGCGGCTGAGCTTGCGTCCGAAGGGAGCGAAGTGCCTGCGTAAGGGGCAACCTGTACTCCGGTAGCTTGGTATTGGTACGCTGCTAGCACTATTCCCTGGGAAGGTGTGCTCGGTGGTGTGGAGAGACGGTTGAGGCGGGCGTCAGCGTTTGACCGGAATAGGCTCCTCGAAGGGGCTGCTCCCTTGGTCTACTTAGCCGCTCGCCTGCTCGCCCTTCGAGTTCATCAATTTAGCGCTGCTGACTCAGCGACCCGATAATCCGGCATTCCTCGATTACCCCACCATGGCAGCAGGACAGCAAGCGCTGCAGTTCGTTCTCCAGCCCCTGTAGGTCGCGGATGCGCAATCTCACCTGCTCCAACTGCTCGGCCACCTTGGCATCCACCGAGGCGCATGACGCTTGGCGGTGGTCGGAAAAAAACCAGCAACTGACGGATGTCGTTAAGACTTGAAGCCCAAGGCGCGGCTGCGACGAATGAACAGCAGCCGATCACGTTCCTCCGCTGTGTACTGGCGGTAGCCGGAATCGTTGCGCGAAACCATGGGCAGCAGGCCCAATTGCTCGTAGTAGCGAATGGTTACCGCCTTGGTATCGGTTAGGCGCGCCAGTTGGCCCACAGTGAAGTTCGTCGTACTCATGGCACTTGACCTTATAGTAGCTATAACCCTCATTCTAACGACAAGATCGAGCGAACGAGGTACGGATCATGGACAGCTGCTGCGAAAACAAGGCCGGCGAACTGGCCCAACTGCGCGCTAAACAGAGCCGATTGCTCTATATCGTCCTGGCCGTCAACGCCGTCATGTTCCTGGTGGAGTTCATCGCCGGTTGGATCGCCAACTCAACGGCGCTGCTCGGTGACTCGCTGGACATGTTCGGCGACGCGTCGGTGTATGCCCTTACGCTGTTCGTCCTGCACCGCAGTATTCGAGCCCGAGCCGGAGCCGCGCTGTTCAAAGGCGGGTTCATGCTGTTGTTCGGCGTGCTGGTGGTAG
The DNA here is from genome assembly GCF_029834875.1 of Pseudomonas sp. GD04158. NCBI lineage: Bacteria > Pseudomonadati > Pseudomonadota > Gammaproteobacteria > Pseudomonadales > Pseudomonadaceae > Pseudomonas > Pseudomonas sp. GD04158. Next base: position 19,294 of record NZ_JAODYT010000018.1, read on the forward strand.
CCGATGCTCTGCGCAAACTGATACTGCAAGAAGTGCCGTCTGCCGATTTGATGGGTGTCATCGGCACACTCGCACTGATCGCCAATGGCTACTGCTTCGCGCTGCTCTACAGCCATCGCTCCGATGACCTGAACATGCGTTCGACCTGGCTCTGCTCGCGTAACGACTTGCTGGCCAACAGCAGCGTGATTATCGCAGCAGGCATGGTCGCGCTGACAGGCAGCTTGTGGCCGGACATCCTCGTCGGCCTGGCCATCGCCGCATTGTTCCTGCACTCCGCCGGGCAGATCATCCGCGAGGCTTGGATAGAGTGGCGAGCCAGCGCGCCTGAGCCGCAGCAATGCCCACAGCCGTTGCTGGGTATCACCGAACCGACCGCTACGCCAGTCCAGTTTGAGCCGGCCAAGAGTTGCTGCGCGGGTGAGGCTCAGGCGCTGGCTTTAGCGCCAATGGATACCCTCTTCTGCCCCTGTTTGTGTAAAAGCAACGGTATCGACCTTGCTGTGATTTGATGACTTCAAATCTGCTATTAGCAGGGAAGCGTTTATCCAAGGGCGAGGCGAGACCAGCCTACTTTGCTTGCCGAGCGTCAAGATGGCTGATTGGCGGACTTAAATCCGGTGTGGTCGCGACGTTTTCATCGACGAAGCCGAGCATACCAAACTGAGTTAATGAGAACTTGCGTGGGCTTTATGCAATACCCCCTTGAAAAGGGGGCTGGCTGTCAGCGTTGATTGCGACACTCGCCATAACTTCGATAGCGGATGCTGCGTAGTTCATCGTTCGAGTCCTCGAATACCATGATCATCGGTACTGCGCCGCAGTACTCAATGTTCGGGCTCTGATAAATGACTTTGGCTACGTTCAGTTTCATGCTGTAGCTATAGTCTTGAACTTCAGGCACTGGCTTGCCGGTGCGCTCGGCATATTTCTGAGCGATCTCGACACTCTTCTGTTCGATCTGCCTGACCTTGTCCTCTGGAAAGGACTGTGCGTAAGTGCAGCCAGCAGCCAGCAGAAGAGTGATCGGAAGGAGGCGTTTGAGCAGTTTCATGAGTAGGCCCGTTGGCTAGTGTTTACAGGGCAAACATTAGCGATTCGTCCCTTACCCAGGCATTGCGCCAAAATTACAATCGCGAAAGGGGGCTGGCAGGTGAGGGCACCTGCCAGCGACTGACTCAGAAAGCGTACTGCAAGCGCATGACGACGCCGTCGCCGCTATCATCACCGACCGAGTTACTAACTTTGTCGGTGCTGGCCTTGATGTAGTTGGCACTGATCTTTACCGCGTCGTTGGCGTACCAGTTGACGCCCAAGGTGTGAGCCTTGCCGCTTGCATCGCCGACTTGTCGCGTCGCGCTACTGCTGGTCACGTTGTCATCTTCTATGGTGATCGAGTCGAATCGGTAGAACAACTCCCATGCGCCCAACTGTTTGTTGGCAGGTTTGATGGTGTCGAACTTGGCTCCATCGAGTTTATAGAGGCGCGGCTCACCTGTGAGCGTATAGGCCATCTGCACATAGTAGCCCTTGGCGTCTATATCGCTGCTAGCCTGATCGGCCTTGAGTGTGCGGCTAAGGTATTCGCCCTGAATCGAAAAGGCATTCAGTGCCCATGCACCTTCTACGCCCCAAACGGCATCGTCTTCCCAGAGGTCGGCAGTGGCCGCGCTACCACCGAACAGCGCACGGTTGCCGTTGGCGCCGGCACTGTTGCCACCGTTGGTATCGACGCCGCGCATCCCCATACGCGAGCGAATGCGAGTATCCACTGCACTGCCACTGAGGTCGCGATAGGCGTACTGCAGGCCTACATGCAGAACGTTACCCGGTTGGTTCAACGGCGCAAAAACGCCGCGAGCGTTGTAGCGTTTGACGCTGTCGCCGTCGGTATCGTTATTGTTCTCGCTGAAAACGCTGCCTGACAGGAACACGCTGTCAGCGAGTACGCTGCTGGCCTGTACGCCCATGCCCGAGTTGTCATTTGTCCATTCGGCCAGGTCGTATGAAAGGTTGCGTTCCAGGGCTGTCGTCCATTTGGAACTGGTAGCCTTTTCCAAGCCGAAGTCGGTGTAGAAACGCCCGAGCTTGATGTTCAGGGGGCTGAAACCAGTGTAGGTCACGCTGGCTTCATCGAAATAACCTGCGCTGTCGTTACCGGTGTTTCGTGACAGGTCATAGTTGACCTGGTACTTCCAGTCTTTGTAAGCAGTGCCACCCAATTCCAGATAGGCGCGACGGAAGTATGCCGCATCGGCAGCGTTGCCATTACGGGTGTAGTAGTCGTCGAACATCGCATAGTCGGCCTGTAGACGCCCACCGATCTTGAAGCTGAATGCCTTGTCGGTCGTCGCGACCTCCAGGCCACCTTTGGTCTTGATAACGATGTCAGCACCATCGGTGGTGACCGTGCCGGCCATTACCGAGAAGGCCGGCAGGCTTAGCAGAATGCCGAGTGCTAGTGGGGAGAGTTGGGTGCTTTTGATCAACATGCATGGCTCCTTATCGCCGAGTGCTGGGTGTTGGCGACGCGATGCTTTGCAGTTCGGGTGACGGTTATTGGTCTGTTTTGTGACGTTTTGATTGCGGGGTGTAGGCTGGTTCTGCCAGCCCAGAGTTGGCGGGTGTTGGGGCTTTTCGGTAATCGTCCGTGGGTGGTTTCACTTCAATTACCGTTTGGTGAAACCGCAGGCTGTGATGACCCCTACGCCGAAGGTAAGGGCGATCCAGCTAGACCAGCCGAAGTTTGAGTGCTCGGTGAGGGTCACGTTCCCGCATTACAGATAAGTAATTTTCCAGCAAGGCTGGTGATAGGTGGTGGTGAGTAGGCTTGCTTGCACGCAATCACTTCTCATCTGCCTTACATGATGCTTCTGGGTCACACATCGAATCGAATACCGGACGGCGCTTATGGGGGCTGCCGTGGCTGAGGTCGAACGGCAGGTGGCCAGAAGCTTCCTGACGACTGCGCGCTGTGCCAGTTTTAAGCAGGCTGCTCGCAGTCTGAACCTGCCTCCCATGGTGCTACGCAGGCAGTTGCAGCGGCTCGAGAAAACTGTTGGAGAGGCGCTCTTCGTGTATCAGGAGCGCGCCCTTGCTCTAACGGTACGCGGTCGTTCTTTGCAGGCAGAGCTGGCTGCCCAGTATCAAGATTTGCGGCCAGAGGCCGCGTTGCTTGAAAAACCCAAGCTTCGTTTGGCGTTACCCGACAGGGTGCTCAACGATATTCTGGGACGGCATCTGGTGGCCTTTCTGCGTAGGGATGCTGGTGTGCACCTGGAACTGATCCGCCAGGAACGTGGCCCGTTAATGCAGAGTGAGGTCATGATCTGGTTGGCCGATCCGAATCAGACTCGACCCGACCCAGGTTTCGCCATGACGCGACCGCAGCGTCTGGCCTGCATCGACTTTCAGGCGTGCATAGCCAAGCGCTATGCGCGTGAGCGGCGCCTCCCCGCCAGCCTCGAAGATCTGAATGACTACATGCTGGTTCAGCAGGCCGATATCCCGACATCGGCCCTGTTCTCACCGTGGAATGCTCTGGTGGACTCAAGGCGCAGCGCAGTGACGCGAGTGCATTCTCAGCAGTGGGCGATGGAACTGGTCAAGCATGCCGCCTGCGTTGGTCTGATGCCGAACTACATCACTCATCTCGATGCGAACCTGCAATCGCTACCCACCCTCTTCACGCAGCCCATGAGGCAATCGATCTGGCTGTCCTGCGCACCATTGTCCGCGCAGCGCGAGGACGTCGTTGGGCTGGTGGCGTTGATCCAGGCTGCGTTCGAGGAGCGGTGGCAGTGGTTTCTGCCTGATGACGGTCAGTGAAGCTACATGGCGAACTCGACAACATGGTTACAAGAACAACGATGCCTCACCCATGACAATTAGAGAATAAAGCATGAAACGATCCACCCTGGCACTGGCCATCACGGCGGCGGCACTCAGTCAGGCTGCTTCCGCCGATTTTCTCGGAGACAGCAAGGCGACGCTCGATATGCGCAACCTCTACTTCAATGAGGATGTGCGTGATCGCGACATTCCATCTACTCAGGAGTGGGGGCAGGGATTCATCCTCAACTATCAGTCTGGCTTCACCGAAGGGACGGTCGGCCTGGGGATTGATGCCATTGGCCTGCTGGGGGTACGCCTCGATGGCGGTGGCCGGTCGGGCAAGGCAGGTATTGATCGTAACCCTGGCGCCCTGTTCCCGCTGGATAGCGATGGTTCTGCGGTCAGTGACTATAGCAAGGCCGGTGTAACGGCCAAGGCACGTCTTTCCAAGACCGAGTTGCGCCTAGGCACTCTGCAGCCGAAGTTGCCGGTGGTGACTTTCAACGATGGTCGCCTGTTGCCGCAGTTGTTCGAAGGTGGTCAGATCGTCTCCAACGAGATCGAAGGGCTGACCTTGACAGCCGGTCAGTTGGAGCACGCAAAAGGTCGGAGCTCGACTGACTCACGTGGCTTGTCCATCGCCGGATCCAACAATGCAACCACTGGACAGTTCGTCAATACGTTCTATTTCGCGGGTGGCGACTACAAGGTCACCAAGGATCTCACCGCTCAGTATTACTTCGGCAATCTGGAAGATTTCTACAAGCAACATTTCCTGGGATTGATCCACAACTACGCACTGGGCGGTGGCAATCTCAAGACCGACCTGCGTTACTTCTACAGCACCTCCGATGGCAAGAACAGCAGTGAGAGCGGCCGGGCTGAGGGCTATCGCAGCAACGGTTACTGGACGGTCGGTGACAGCAAGCGTGGTGAGGTAGATAACCGTACCTGGAGTGCCTTGTTCACCTACAGCCATAGCGGTCATGAGCTGAGCGCGGGTTATCAGCAGGTGTCCGGCGATAGCGCCTTCCCGTACCTGAATGCTGGCGACGGGGCAACCAGTTACCTGATCACCGATCGGCAGATCGGTCGTGGTGGTAAATTCCTCAGTGCTGGCGAGCGCACTTGGTTGGCCGGCTATGCCTATGATTTTGGCAAGCTGGGTATCTCGGGGCTAAAAGCCTCGGTGATGTATTTGTCGGGTGATAACGTCGACAGCGCACAGGGTGAGCGTAACGAATGGGAGCGTGACCTGCGCCTCGATTACGTTCTGCAGGAAGGATCACTGAAGGGACTCGGCTTCTCTCTGCGCAATGCCAGTCTGCGTGGCAATGTTGGGGCAGACGTCGATGAGAATCGGCTTTATGTGACGTACAGCTTGCCACTGCTTTAAACCATGGAAAGTTGCCTCTTCTGTTCTGTGCAGAAGGGGCAACATGATTCACTTCAATTCGTTTTTTTCAGCGGTTGATAAAGACGAACCGCTACCGTGGCTGCTCAACTGGAGTACGATGCCACAGTATGCCATTTTTTCACTTCCTCCCTTGCAGCGCCCGAGCAATTCGCGCAACTGCGCATGCAGTGCCTGCAAATTCTGAATGCGTGCCTCGACATGAGCGATGTGTTCTTTCACCAATGTACTAATGAGTGCGCAACTCGCATGCGGCCGATCATGCATTGCCAATAAGCGACCTATTTCTTCCAATGTCATATCGAGTACACGACAATTGCGGATGAATGTCAGGCGCTCGAAGTGCAGCTGACTATATAAACGATAGTTACTGTTGTTGCGTGAGGGGCTGGGTAGTAATCCCTGATGCTCGTAGTAACGAATGGTCTCCACTGGGCAGCCAGTTCGCTTAGCAAGTTCACCAATTTTCATAATGATGCTTCCAGAGTACGCCAGCATGAGGGGCTGATAAAGCCGTTAGAGCGGCTTGCCATCATCTAGATTGATGGCTTCGTGACAGCCTGGAAATGAAGAGGTTCTTTGATTACGAAATTGTAATGCAGCGCTCATCTTCGAGTTATCTGGAGGTTGCAAGGATAGAGGGGCCAAATCCACAAGAAGAAATCGGCCTATGACAATCCCAGAACTGCCGGTAAGCATCAGGAGCAATGCATGAAAAAAAGTCCTCTAACCATGGCGATCATCTCCGCGTTGGCATTCGGTGCAAGCGCGATGGCTCAGGCATCCGAGTCTCAGGTTGCCGAAGGCTTCATCGAAGGAAGTAGCCTGAATATTCTTAACCGAAACATGTATTTCAACCGGGACTTTCGCAAAGGGGAGGCCAGGGTACTACCCAGCGGTGAGCGCAGCAGCTACACCGAGGCTTGGGGGCACGGCATCATGGCTAACTTCGAGTCCGGTTTCACTCAGGGAACCGTTGGTTTCGGCATTGACGCCTATGCCGGACTGGGCCTGAAGCTTGATACCGGTGATGGACGTTATGGTCCCGGTGGTAGTGTCAACATGTTCCCGGTCGACAGCGATGATCGTGCCGAGGACTCGTATTCGAAAGTGGGGGCCGCGGTAAAGGCGCGCTTCGCTGATACGGTCGTCAAGGCCGGTGACGTATTCCCAACCACGCCCGTCGTGCACTACGGGGACTCTCGTCTGCTGCCGCAGAGCTTCAAAGGTGTGACGGTCGTCAACGAAAGCATAGAGGGCCTGACCCTGCAAGGCGGTCGTCTACATGCCATGAGCCAACCGCAGGAGAGCACTTCACGCGGTGATTTCGCGACCTTCTATGCTGGGCAGGTGGACTCTCCCTGGGTCGGCTACTTTGGTGGTGACTACGAGCTCAACGACAACCTGGGCTTCAGCCTTTACAGCAGCCGTTTGAAGGATGCCTGGGATCAGTACTACGCTGGCATGTGGTGGACTTACCCACTTTCCGAGGATCTGTCGTTGTTTGGTGGTCTGAATTACTACAACGCCACCGACGAAGGTAAGAAGCAGCTGGGTGATTTCAGTAACAACATCTATAGCGGTAGCATCGGTGTCAAGTACGGCGCTCACCGTGTAGCGCTCTCTCACCAGCGTAACAACGGCGATGACGACTTTGACTACCTGCGTCAGTCCGACTCGATCTTCCTCGACAACTCCCTTCAGTACAGCGACTTCAACTCGCCCAAGGAACGCTCCTGGATGGTGCGCTACGATCTGGACATGGCTGACTTTGGTGTGCCAGGGCTGAGCTTCATGGCGCGTTACGCGCTGGGACGTGATGCGGATTACTCCAATGCCAACAGCATTTACATGCGCACGGATGGTGCCGGTAACCCGCTGACCGATCAGAAGCGCTGGGAGCGCAACCTTGAGGTCAAATACGTGTTCCTCGAGGGTTCTCTGAAGGATCTGTCCGTGCGTGTACGTCAGATGACCACTCGCGCTACTGCTTACGAAAGCGACCTCGATGAAGTGCGTGTAATCGTCGAGTATCCGCTTCAGGTGCTGTAACGACATTCAGGGGCGGCATAGCCGCCCCTCTCTGACAAGATTGTAATTTGAACCTCATGCTCATGTTAGGTGCCGATCCGTAACATGGGACTGTCTTCGAAGCATTCGTTTCCATATTTGCTCAGTCAGTCCGAGGTGCATATGAAAGTTTTTTCCCAGTTTCTGTTTATCGTGTTTCTGGGGGCAGCCAGCATGGTTGCCTCTGCAGAAGATGGCTCTGAGCGCTCTCTCAATGCCGTCAAGCAATTCCGTGAGAATCAACAGCGTATCCATGGTGACAACGCCGTTGAGCAGCAGAAGTCCCAAAGTGCTCAGAGTGAGCAAGACGATTGAGCGCATGAACTAACGCAGCCGTCCTGCTCGCTCTCTCCAGTCCATCTCTTGGTAGCTCCCGCTCCTTTGGTGAGAGATGGTTCCTTGGCGCCCCTTTGGGGGCGCTTTTTTTTGTTCGTCAAAGAATTGGGTTGGAACTGCTTAGTCTTGTGGGCGCGATATCTATCCACTTGAGTTTGCTCTATCCCAAGTTGAGTGGGCACTGATTGATAGTGGATAGTGTCTGCCGTAATAAGTGTCCATGATCCATACCAGGCGACGTTTTCCGAATAATTCAAAAGAGAGACGGTAGAGCAGTGCTTACTGGCACGACGCTTCGTCATATGTTCGAGAGACGCTTGGTATCGCTGAAAGTCTGTTGGGCAAGTGGAAGTGCTAGAACGAACAGCAGTGTGAGTTGTGAAAGTGTGAAGCTGCGCCAGCGGCTGGCTCAGGTCAACAGTAATGCGATGCTCTAAAGACGCTCGCCATCTCCTCACAGCCCACGGAGTCAAGTTTAGCGCTGTCGAGGCATTGGTCGGTCTCTATCCCGTAGCACTGATGTGCCGGCTGCTGTGGGTATTAAGCAACGGTTTCTATGCCTGGCAGCAGCGGTCGCCCTCGGTGTGAAAGATGGCGAGTCGGCGTCTGAGCAAGGAGAACCACACCATCTACCATGAGATGAATGTCTGTAGGGGACGAAGTGGGCGGCTGAAACTGAGAAAATGTGTCGTCTGGTGAGGGGCTTGTATTCGACGTAGATGGGGCAAAAAGGGGGCGCCATCCCTGGCGCAATTCGATTAAGCAGTCTTTTCCGTTGAGCTTTGGCGGGCCTGCTCGATCAAGGGCTTTGGTAAAGGGAAGTACAGCGTAAAAACTGTGGTCTGATCTGCGATGCTGCTCACGCCCACGTGGCCATGGTGCAGGCTCATGATCGAACGCACGATGGCCAGGCCCAGCCCGGTGCCGCCATCAGCACGTGACCGCCCACGATCCACGCGATAGAAACGCTCGAACAGTTTGGGTAGGTGCTCGGGAGGAATGCCTGCACCTGGGTTGCTCACTGCCAGGGTGGCGTTCGTCGCGTTAGTGATGAGGTCAATATCGATTTTCGAGCCTTCCGGGCTATGGCGGATGGCGTTGGATAGCAGGTTAGAGATAGCTCTCTGTACCATCAAACGATCGCCATTAATTGTTGCGTACCCTGATACGTTGAGTTTGATGTCCTTTTCTTCGGCCGTGAGGCTGAAAAGCTCCACTACTTTCTCTGCCTCTTCGTGCAGTGCAATTGCCTCGAAGGGGATAAGTGCTGCCGGATGGCTGACGTGGGCGAGAAACAGCATGTCCGATACGATCCGCGTGACCCGGCCGAGCTCCTCAGTGCAGTTCTCCAGCACCAGTTTGTATTCTTCTGGCGGGCGTTCCCGTGAGAGCGTCACCTGCGCTTTGCCGATCAGATTGGTGATGGGGGAGCGTAATTCATGTGCCAGGTCGTCAGAGAATTGCGAAAGCTGTTGTACGCCACCGTCCAGGCGATGAAGCATGAAGTTGATGCTGTTAGCCAATTCGCGAAGCTCCTGCGGTAGGTTATCCAGTGGCAGGCGATGGCTCAGATCCTGGGTCGAGACGAGTTCTGCAACCTTGCGGAACTGATTCAGGGAGCTCAGGCCGCGATGAGCGATCCACCAGGCTCCGGCCGCGATCAGAGCCAGTACGAAGGGCAGGGCAATCAAGGTGGATTCGACATAGGCGTGTAGCAGTGCTTGGTCAGCGGAGCGCTCCAGTGTAAGGACGGCGCGTATTCGTGATCCGTCCTTACGCAGAATAAGCTGCGAGGCGGTCAAGAGCTGCTTGTCCTGCGCATCTCGCCAATGTTCGAAGGCGATGGTCTCGCTGGCGTTTTCTATAAAGGAAGGTAGGGCCTCCTGTGTCTGGCCCACGCTCATGATTTCCTTGGGAGACGAGCTGTCGTCATAAAGAGCGAGCGAGAGGCTGTCGTGGCCTTTGATCAAATCTCTGATGTTGTGGGCCTGGTCACCGACTTCCGGGCGAGTGTTGATTTCTCTCATGCCATGGCGGATTTGCTGAAGCTTGTCCTCGAGGCTTTGCTCTGCAATGTAGTTGAGCTGCCGGCTTAACGAGAAATAAGCCAGCGCACTCAGCAGTGCAACCAGTATCAGGCCCAGTATTGCGACCGACAGGCTGAGTTGGCTTGAGAGTCTGGCAGGCCTCATTGACGAGCCTCCAGTACATAGCCGACGCCGCGCAAGGTGTGGATCAGTTTGTTCTCGAAAGGGTCGTCGATCTTGGCGCGCAAGCGCCGGATGGAAACTTCGACGACGTTGGTATCACAGTCGAAGTTCATGTCCCAGACCAGCGAGATGATCTGGGTGCGCGAGAGTACTTCGCCGCTGCGTCGCATCAGCAGGTGCAGCAGAGCGAACTCCTTGGTGGTCAGATCGATTCGTTGACCATTGCGATAGGCGCGGTGGCGGGCTGGATCCAGCTCAAGGTCGTCGACCTTGAGCACGTCTGGCGCGCTGACCTGTTCACCTCTTCGTAGCAGCGAGCGAACTCTGGCCAGAAGCTCGGGGAACTCGAATGGCTTCACCAGATAGTCGTCGGCACCGGAGTCGAAACCTTTGAGCTTGTCGGCCAGGCGCCCGCGTGCCGTCAGCATCATCACAGGGGTGCGACTATTACGGCGAATGCTGGCCAGTACGCCCCAGCCATCGATCTCTGGTAAGTCGACATCAAGGATGATCAATTCGTAGGACGCTTGGGCCGCCATGTGCAAGCCGTCGACACCATTGGTGGCAATATCGACGACATAGCCGCTCTCGGTAAGTCCCTGGTGGAGATATTCGGCAGTTTTAAGCTCGTCCTCAACAATCAGGATTCGCATGTAGTAGTTGACCTTGGTGGGGGAGAGAAATTTTTATCGAGTCGCGATGATTGTTGGACTTGGTAGCGATCGGCATTTGCGTGGCGGATGATGATCCCTGTAGTTACTACAGGGTCAAGCGGGAGCCACCTGATTTAGAGGGTACAGCCCCGTCCGTGTACGCCGCTGCTTGCTTTTATGATGCTTTTTATATGTCCAGTTGTAACTTTATGACTCGAATGATTGTTGCATTCGCGGCATGTTAATACAGAGTTATATGGCGTGGTTGGGCATTACGTATTTGTAATTTTGCAGTCACCTCGACGATAGGTGAGGCTCCCTAAATTCTGCACCGAATGAAGGTCTCGGAGATTTCATACATGTCTCCGAATTTATACAGGTGTGGAGGAAAGGCCCTTGTCGAGGCGTTATTCGAGAGTTGCTGAGGCACTTTGCCTGGCTGTTGCCTGCTCAGTTGTAGTGAATCATGCCGTGGCATCAACGCCGATCACCCTGGGCGACGCATGGGGGCAGGCACTGCAGACCAACCCGTCGCTGATGGCAGGTGATCGTAATGTCGGCATCGCAGAAGGTGAGCGTCGCCAAGCCGGTGTGATTCCCAATCCGGAGCTGTCTTGGGAGGTTGAGGACACCCGCAGTGCTACGAGGACCACGACGGTACAGATCAGCCAACCTATCGAGCTGGGCGGCAAGCGCGGCGCCCGGATAGAAATGGCCGAACGCGGTATCGACAGTGCTGCGGTCGGTCAGGAGCAGCTGCGCAATGAGCTGCGTGCCGAGGTGGTCGGGGCTTTTCAAGGAGCCTTGTTGGCGAAGATGCGCCAAGAGTTGGCTGAGCAGTCACAACGCCTGAGCGAACGCGGCGTGGCGGTCGTTGATGCGCGCGTCAAGGCTGGCAAGGCCTCTGCCCTGGAGGCATCGCGCGCCCGGCTGCAGTACGAAGAGGTTCGACTGGAGGCCGCGCGGGCTCGAGATCAGTACATCAACGCCATGAATCAGTTGCTGGCCTTGATTGGGGGGGCATCCGCCAGTGGTGAGCCTAGCCTCAGTGGCGATGTTACCGATATGCCCGCAATACCCTCTGAAGTCGCACTTCTGAGCCGTCTGGACAAAGTTCCGCAGATGCGTCTTGCCAGGGTCGAGATCGACCGGCAAGAGGCCGGAATCGCCGTTGAGAAAAGCCGGCGGATTCCCGATCTGACGGTCAGCCTCGGCAGCCAATACAGCAGTGAGGATCGTGAGCGCGTCAACCTTGTTGGTTTGTCCATGCCTCTGCCTCTGTTCGATCGCAACCAGGGAAATGTTCTGGCCGCCTCGCGGCGGGCTGATCAGGCGCGCGACTTGCGAAATGCTGCCGAGTTGCGCCTGCGCAGTGAGGTGCAGCAGGCCTATCAGCAATGGCGAACGGCGCAGGGAGCGATTAGCGGTTTCGAGGGGGGCCTGCTTGCGTCCGCGGACACAGCTTTGGAAAGCACGACGCGTGGATTTCAGATGGGCAAGTTCGGCTTTATCGATGTTCTCGATGCCCAGCGCACATTGATTGACGTTCGCTCCCGTTACCTGCAGGCACTCGGCGAAGCGCTCGATGCCTGGGTTCGCCTTGAGCGCATCTACGGCGACCTATCTGCCCAAGCCGATAACTACTGATTTCCTGTCACGACGATCGGCGCGATGCCGGTTACTGATCATCTTTTGGGGTTGTTCATGCAGAAGAAACTTGGTGTTGCCATCGCGGCGGCCCTGACCTTGGGGTTCGTCGGTGGTGCGTTGTTTTATAACAGCGGGCGCTTTGCCGCAGAAATCGGGCACATGCTTGCCAGTAGCGACAGCGTTGTTGCAGTCAGGGCTGGGCAGGTCAGTGAGGCCGGGGACGATCATGCCGATGATGATCATGGCGAGGCTGGCGATGATCACGGTGAGTCCGCGGGTGGGCATGCCGAAGAGGGGGGGCTGGTGCTGAGTGAGGCGCAAATAGCCGCTGCGGGCATTGAACTCGTCGACGTACAAGCGCGCGCCATGAGCACATACATCTCTCTACCTGGCGAGGTGAATTTCGACGAGGAGCGCACGGCTCATGTCGTGCCGCCCAGCGCTGGCGTTGTCGAGCGCGTGCTGGTCGGGCTGGGGCAGAAGGTGGCTGCTGGGGATGGCCTGGCGACTATCGTCAGTCAGCAGGTTTCCGAGTTGCGTAGTGAAATGGCGGCTGCCGCTCGACGCGTTGAGCTGGCCCGCACGACCTTCGAGCGTGAACGCCAATTGTGGAAGGACGGTATTTCGGCCGAGCAGGATTATCTCCAGGCCCGGCAAACGCTGCAGGAGGCCGAGATCGCTCTGGCCAATGCCCGACAGAAGGGCAAGACGATCAGCCCTCAGGGCGAGGCTGGCGATGGCAGCCGTTACAACCTGCGTGCACCTTTTTCCGGTGTGGTGGTGGAGAAGCACCTGGTACCTGGCGAAGTCGTCAGTGAGACCAGTAATGCCTTCACGGTGGCTGATCTGAGTCGCGTCTGGGTCACCTTCAGCGTTTCCCCGCGTGATCTGGAACAGGTGAAAGTCGGGCAGTCAGTACGTGTCAGTGCGCCAGAGTTGGGGCGCGAAGCTACGGGTAAGGTGGCTTACATCAGCCGCCTGCTGGGTGAGCAGACGCGGACGGCGACAGGCCGCATCGACCTGGATAACGCCGACGGCATTTGGCGTCCCGGCCTGTTCGTCTCGGTTGCCTTGGCGACTGAAAGCCATGAGGCCGGGGCCGTGGTGCCGGCTTCATCGATTCAGGATGTCGAGGACAAGACCAGTGTCTTCGTGCGTACCGCTGAAGGCTTCGAAGTGCGTCCGGTGACATTGGGCACCCGCAGCGATGGCTTCGTCGAGGTACGCGAAGGCCTGAAGTCAGGCGAACGTGTAGCTGCCACAGGCAGTTTCATCCTCAAGTCCGAACTGGGCAAAGGCAGCGCCGAACACGCGCACTGATCCTCACCGACGAGTACTTTTCATGTTTGAGCGCATCATTCAATTCGCCATAGAACAGCGTTTTCTGGTGCTGTTGGCCGTTTTGGCGATGGCCGGTGTGGGCGTGGCCAGCTATCAGAAGCTGCCGATCGACGCCGTTCCCGACATCACTAACGTCCAGGTACAGATCAGTACCGCTGCCGAGGGCTTTTCGCCGCTGGAAACCGAGCAGCGCATCACTTTCCCGATCGAAACGGCCATGGCCGGCCTGCCGCATTTGAAACAGACCCGCTCGCTGTCACGCTCGGGGCTATCGCAGGTTACCGTGATTTTTGAGGATGGCACGGATCTGTATTTCGCCCGCCAGTTGGTCAACGAGCGACTGCAAAGCGCCAAGGAGCAATTGCCCGAGGGTGTCGAGGCCTCCATGGGGCCGATTTCCACCGGCCTAGGTGAAATCTTTCTATGGACGGTCGAGGCCGAGGAGGGGGCACTCAAGGAGGACGGTACGCCTTACACACCAACCGATCTGCGGGTGATCCAGGACTGGATCATCAAACCGCAGTTGCGCACGGTGCCTGGCGTTGCCGAAATCAACACCATTGGTGGCTTCGCCAAGGAGTTCCAGGTCGCTCCAGATCCCAAGCGCTTGGCGGCCTACAAGCTGACGCTGGGTGACCTGCTGCTGGCGCTGGAGCGCAACAATGCCAACGTCGGTGCTGGCTATATCGAGCGCAATGGCGAGCAACTACTGATTCGGGCACCTGGGCAACTGAGCACGCTGGACGATATCGCCAATATCGTCGTGGCCAATGTGGACGGCACGCCCATTCGGGTTAGTCATGTGGCGCAGGTGATGTTGGGCCGTGAACTACGTTCTGGTGCTGCGACCGAGAATGGTCGCGAGGTCGTGCTGGGAACAGTGTTTATGCTGATCGGCGAGAACAGCCGCAGTGTGTCGCAGGCCGTGGCCGCACGTCTGGAGGAGATCAACCGTTCGCTGCCTGAAGGGGTGGTTGCGGTGACCGTCTATGACCGCACCAATCTGGTGGACAAGGCCATCGCCACGGTCAAGAAGAACCTGATCGAAGGGGCTATCCTGGTCATCGTCATCCTCTTCCTGTTCCTCGGTAACATCCGTGCGGCGCTGATCACAGCCATGGTCATTCCGCTGTCGATGCTGTTCACCTTCACCGGCATGTTCAGCAACAAGGTCAGCGCCAACTTGATGAGTCTGGGGGCACTCGACTTCGGCATCATCGTCGATGGTGCCGTGGTCATCGTCGAGAACGCTATTCGCCGTCTGGCTCATGCGCAGCACAAGCTTGGCCGCGAGCTGACCCGTAGTGAGCGTCTGCATGAGGTCTTCGCGGCATCCAAGGAAGCGCGTCGTGCGCTGATTTTCGGTCAGTTGATCATCATGGTGGTGTACCTGCCGATCTTCGCCCTGACCGGGGTCGAGGGCAAAATGTTCCACCCAATGGCCTTCACCGTGGTGACCGCCCTGTTCGGGGCCATGATCCTTTCGGTGACCTTCGTCCCGGCGGCTATCGCGCTATTCGTCACTGGTAAGGTGAAAGAAGAGGAAAACGCGCTGATGCGTGTTGCCCGGCGCACCTACGAGCCAGTGCTGGCCTGGGTCATGCGACGGCGTACGTTGGCCTTCAGTGCGGCCGTGGCGCTGGTTCTGTTCTCCGGTCTGCTGGCATCACGTATGGGCAGCGAGTTCGTGCCTAGCCTCAGTGAGGGGGACTTCGCGCTGCAGGCGCTGCGTGTACCGGGTACCAGCCTGACGCAGTCGGTGGAGATGCAGATGCGCCTGGAGGAGACCATTCTGGCCAAGGTGCCGGAAGTGGAGCGAGTATTCGCGCGTACCGGTACGGCGGAAATCGCCTCCGACCCGATGCCGCCGAACATTTCTGACAGCTACGTGATGCTCAAACCGCGCGATCAATGGCCCGATCCGAAAAAGTCGCGTGATGCTCTGATCGCCGAGCTGCAGGCCGCTGCCGAGTTGGTTCCGGGCAGTAACTACGAGCTGTCGCAGCCTATTCAGTTGCGTTTCAACGAATTGATATCGGGTGTGCGCAGCGATGTCGCGGTGAAGATATTCGGCGACGATATGGACGTTCTCAATAGCACGGCAGCCGAAGTGGCCGAAACCCTAGGCGGTATTGATGGGGCGTCCGAGGTGAAGGCCGAGCAGACAACGGGTCTTCCGGTGCTGACCGTGGCCATCGACCGAGACAAGGCGGCTCGCTATGGTCTGAATGTCGGTGACATTCAGGAAACTGTCGCCGTGGCTGTTGGTGGGCGCCGGGCGGGAACGCTGTTCGAGGGGGATCGCCGTTTCGATCTGGTAGTACGTCTACCGGAGAACCTGCGTACCGATATCGAGGGGCTTTCGCGACTGCTGATACCCGTTCCAGCAACGGGGGCAGCCACCAGCGTCGGCTTTATCGCGCTCTCCGAAGTGGCCAGTCTGCAACTGGCGCCAGGGCCAAA
This sequence comes from Pseudomonas sp. GD04158, assembly GCF_029834875.1. Lineage (NCBI taxonomy): Bacteria > Pseudomonadati > Pseudomonadota > Gammaproteobacteria > Pseudomonadales > Pseudomonadaceae > Pseudomonas > Pseudomonas sp. GD04158. The sequence continues at coordinate 35,265 of NZ_JAODYT010000018.1, forward strand.
CCAGGTCAGCCGCGAGAATGGCAAGCGCCTGGTTGTGGTGAGTGCCAACGTGCGAGGGCGTGACATCGGATCCTTTGTGCAAGAAGCCGAAGAGAGGATTCGCAGCGATGTGAAGCTGCCAGCCGGTTATTGGACGACCTGGGGCGGACAGTTCGAGCAGCTGCAATCGGCAGCCAAACGCCTGCAAGTGGTGGTGCCGGTCGCCCTGCTGCTGGTCTTCATGCTGCTGTTCATGATGTTCAACAACGTGCGTGATGGCTTGCTGGTGTTTACCGGTATTCCTTTTGCGTTGACCGGTGGCGTGATGGCGCTGTGGTTGCGTGACATACCGCTTTCGATCTCCGCCGGGGTGGGCTTTATTGCTCTTTCCGGGGTGGCGGTTCTCAATGGTCTGGTGATGATTTCCTTCATTCGTAATCTGCGCGAGGAGGGAATGGGGTTGCAGCAGGCCGTCACCGAAGGTGCCCTGCAACGTCTGCGCCCGGTATTGATGACTGCTCTCGTTGCATCGCTTGGCTTCGTGCCCATGGCTCTGGCGACTGGGACTGGGGCTGAAGTACAGCGCCCTCTGGCGACTGTGGTGATCGGTGGGATTCTGTCCTCTACCGCACTTACGCTGCTGGTGTTGCCAGCGCTCTATCGTTGGGCCTATCGGCGTGAGGAGGAGGCTGAGCTGAAAGACTGAGAGCGAGTATATCGCGGCGCTGGTGCGGAATTATTACGAACCGGCGAAGTGGCAATGGCTCAATGGGTTGGTAACGGATGGCGCGTAAGGCCTAGTTACCCGGCCCATTTCTCAACAGAGTCTGTCGAAAGCAGCCATTTGAAGAGTGATGGCTTCGATACTGTAATCGCAAAAAATAAAGTGATCCCGCACCGGTTGGTGCGAGATCTAAGCTGATGCTAGCGTTCGCTTACTGAAGCGGCAGGCCGCATTCTTCGCGAATCTGAAGCTCTAGATAGTAGTCTTCGTTCGGCACGCCGAATCTGCGTTCGAGCTCATCTAGCGCATCTTCATAGCAGGCTTCCTTTCCATAGTTCTTCGGGCGTGGCTTCGAGCTACCGAACGGGGCTTGATTTTTCTTGGGGCCGACATCGTTGCGATAGGCCACGGTATTGCCTTGAGCGTCATAGTCCAGATACCAGCCATTTTCGATGAGGTAATTCCCCTGGCGTCCCTGTCCAAGCAGCGCACCGGGAGTGTATCCGTCGACCTCATTTTGAAGGGCGCATCCGTGTTCTCCACACTGCAGGGTTAAAGTCCCTGCGGTGTGTTTTACAAAGCGCTCCCCCGTTTCCCGGTTGATGAATGCCATCTGCTTTTGGCTGGGTGTGTTCTTGCCCGCCGGCCGACAGTCGTAGACGGTTCGGGTCGGCAATGAGCCATCGGCCCTTCTCAGACCCAGAGTAGGGATCTCCATCTTGGTGTCACAGGACATAACGTTCATGGCGGGCGTGTAATCGAAGAATTCCGCTTGTTCTGCGAAGGCAGGGAGGCTGCTGATCAGCCCCAGAGCTACGAGCGACTTCCTGAATATGGTCATGAGGACTCCTTTTCATTTATTTGGCCCATGCAGGTAGAAGCTGCATGGAGGCCATGTGGCGTAGGTGATTGCTGAAGAGTTAGGTCGGGGAGGGTTACTTCTTCTTTTTCTTGTAGCGAACGACGATCCGGTTGTAGGTCGGATACTTCTCGATCACGTAGTCAGGACTGAGTGTCAGCAGGTTGTGCATGGCAATGCCGGTGGCCGTGAGCAACCCCAATGCGCCTGTGATACCTCCTGCGAAGCTGCCTGCTGCCAGGCCAATTCGTCCGGCTGTGTAAACGCGGCAAGTCAGTCCAGTGACCTCAATCTTGCTTTCGACCAGGCGAACAGCTTCGAGCAACTTGCCGCCGAGGCCTACGACCTCGAAAGACTCCTTGCTGCTGATGAGTTGAGGAAGTTTGGCGGTGGCTAGGTCATGAAAAGTTAGCTTCATCATTTCAGTACTCCCTGTGTGATCAAAGAAATGGGTCGTAAATACCGTGGTCGTTTTGGCAGCATAACGAAACGATTCGCGTCATGCCAAGAATCTCCGCGACTCAAGATCAAGACCAAAGCCTGATGCGTCTGGGAAAGGCTGTTCGTGCCCGCAGAGCGCAGCAGGCTCTCTCCCAGGAAGCACTTGCTGATGCGGCTGGGATTGACCGCTCCCATATGGGGAAAATTGAGCGTGGGGAACGCAATGTGACCTTTCTGAACATTGCGCGAATCGCTTCTGCGCTTGGATGTAAACCATCTGACTTACTGCTGGACGCTGATCTGTAGCGTCTCGCCCAACGGCGCCTGCCATCTGTTAAAGCAAGCCCTGTTCAGCCAGCGACACGATGCCTTCTGACCCCACGATGAAGTGGTCCAGCGTGGTGGTGCCAACCATGACCAAGGCGTTTTTGAGTGTCTGCGTCAGGCGTATATCTGCCTGGCTGGGCGAGGGATCGCCCGAAGGGTGGTTGTGCACCAGGATCACGGCAGCGGCGTTGTGAGCGAGCACTGTCTTGACCACTTCGCGCGGATACACGCTGGCCGCATCGAGGGTGCCGCGAAACAACTCCTCGAAACTGATCACCCGGTGTTTGCTGTCGAGCAGCAGCACCGCGAAGATTTCGTGTGGTAGATCCTGCAGCAGCACCTGCAGGTGTTCTCTGACTTTGTGTGGATCAGTCAGCGCGCGTCCCTTACTAAGTCGCTGAGTGGCCAACTGCTGGGCCATGCGCAGGATGTCGGTTTCGCTGACAGGCGAGTCCACCAGGTAATTGCCGGCGACTTCACCGGCCCTGAGTTTGTGAAATTTCATGGTGTGTCTCCGGATGGCGAGCCGATTCGGCCCGCCTATGGTTAGGCTGACGGTTCGAGCTGTTGGGATTGGGCTTCGAGTTTCTCGGCGAGTGACTGGGTGTGAACGGTGCTGTCGGGCTTCGATGCGGCAGGCTGGCCGTCCGGAAAGAACTCTTCAGCAATGGCGCTGCTGTCCTCACCGTCGTCTTCGAAGATGCCGTTGCTCAGGCCGAGTCGCGCGGTGGCATCCAACGCTGCCTGATCAAAGCCAGCCGCCAGACGCGCCTCATCCAGCTCCCGTGCAGTGAGCAACGCTTGCTCCACGGTCATGCCGCTACGTAGCGTCAGATCGACGTAGAAGATCGGTGTGCCATAGCTCTGCCGCGTGGATTTGCCACGCAGACGCAGTTCCAGCGGCAGGCAGGCCAGGCGATCACCGGATATGGCCCGGAAGTATTGCAGCCGGGCTATCAGCGTGCGGATGCTATTGAAGCCCGTGGTGCGAAACACGAAGCTGCCCAGGGCGTCCTCATCGCCAATCACCACGTTCATCCGCCCGTAGGGCTTGCAGGCGTTGCCCTTGGCTAGAGGGCAGGCATCGGGTGACGGGCAGGGCAGCGATTGGACGCCATCCTTACCGATACGCTTGCAGGTTTCACCGTTGCCGACACACATCGGTCGACCGTTCTGCCGATCAAACAGGGTGTAATCAGCGCGGAAGTTCAGCTCAGGTTCGTTGAACAGCAAGCGCACCGGGATGCTGCGCAGCTTGTCGTCCTTGCCCTGACGTAACTCATCATTGAGTGGATGCAGCAACCAGCCGTCTTTGCCCTGCACCTGGGAGGTGATGGTGAATTGATCGTCTTTCTCCGGCAGGCGCTTGCCGTTCTTCTCGACGACCTTGCCGATCGAGATGCGCCCGAGTACGGGCGGGGTAATTGCCAGGCCTTTGAGCATGATGGCGCTCCTTGTAAGCAAAAAAGGCCAGCCAGCAGCGCGAACTGCATGGACTGGCCAAGGGGAGGGATGGAGTAGAAGAGGGCGATCAGCCGATCAGAAAGCGCCGACTACCTTCCTTGAGCTTCGGATAACGGGCCTGCAGGTAAGGCTTTTCCTGGAGCAGGCGCTCGACATCGAGCACGGTGCTGTCTTTGGCTTTGCGCCAGCTCACGTAGCCGCTGGAGAACTCAGCACGGGTCGATTCACCCATGGCTTGCTGCAGCATTTGCTTGAGCTCGGCCTCGCGCTTTTCTTTCTCGGAGATCGATTGACGCACAGCCTTCAGCTCCAGGAAGGCAGCCGCCAGACCGGCATTGCTGCTGAAGTCGACCACCTGGCCATTGTCCTGCGGATACAGGCAACGCAGCGCCAGCTCGGCCGATGCACTGCCATCGGCAGGTGGTGGTGTATCCGTTTCAACGTACTGCCAGAAGCGGCGCTCCAGTTCGATCAGGCGAGCGATCATCTGCTCATCCCGCTCGATGCGATGGATCTCCAGCGTCTGACCACCGAGCAACACCGCCACATCAGCCGCCTGCTTGCCGGTTACGGCGAGCTGGTGCATCACCTGCAACTGCACATATTCGGGGACGCCTTCTTTCCAGAGGCGTGCCCCGTTTATGCCGGCTGTCTTGCATTCGAGGATCTGCACTTCGTCTGTACCAATCACCTCGCGATCAATGTTAGCCAGCATCCAGGGCAAATCCGGATTGGGATGCTGCAGTACGGCGTTGATGCGACGTACCTTGTGCTTCGTGCGCTTGCTGTAATGCCAGGCCACGATGGGCTCCAGCACGTTGCCCCAGTATGCCGGGCTTTCCTCGTCGTGCGGATCGGTTTTCGGCAGGTTGCTGTCGCGGCCGGTTTTCTCCAGCCACAACTCCAACTGGGATTTGTAGGGACTGAGACCGACCGCCGCCGCTGCATCCGAACTGCCGATGCCTTGTTTGCGGATCTGCAGCCAGTCCTCGCGCGGCAGCTCCTTGGTGCTGACCAGGCGCAGGGCAGGGCGTTTCTTGCTGGTGCTGCCATTCAATGACGTTGCTTTCATGGTGTTCACCTCGCGGACACAAAACCGCCCGGTCAGCGCTGAACTGACCGGGCGTTATGGAGTGGATGAAGTAGAAAAGGGGAAGATCAGGCGACCATTTGCAGGGCCGCATTCAGAGCGCGTTGCTTGACCTGTGCACCTTGGCCAAACCAGGCCGAGTCGAGTCGGTACTCAGTGCTGCGAGCGCGACGCTCATGGTCAACGTACTCGGTCACCGCGTTGAGCAGACCCCAGGCAGTGCCGCGAGCCGACTCCAGATCCGAACCACGCCCGCGTCCTTCGTAGAGCTCCTGCACGCGGCGCAAAGCGCGTTCGTTGGGCAACTGCTCGGGCAGTTGGCCGGTCGGACTGACCTCGCACAGCACGTTCATGAAGTAGCCCAGTGCCTCATGCCACTGCACCTTGCGCTCAGCCAGCGCGCGCATGCGGTACATGAAGTCGTCCCATTGCGAGACGGCGATGCCAAGTTGCTTCTTCACCGCCTTCGGATCGAAGCGGGTGTTGTGCGGCACCTTGATCGCACGGCTGGTGCCATCCAGGGCGACCGTCAGGGTGTTGTTGCACACCACGCGAACGGTGGTCGGTGTCGCCGTGGTGGCCAGGGTGCCGTCACAGGAAGTCGCCAGCAGCAGGTAGCCGTTGACCTGATCGTTGCCCTTGATCGACGTGCCTTGTCCGGTACGCGCCAGCGCCCAGAACTTGCGACCTCCCTTGAGCACGCCCGCAGTTTCCAGCTCATAGCCGGACACTTCGGTCAGATCGCGATAGAACTCCAGCACCTCGCGCGGTTGCACGGTGTGATAGCGGTTGGAGACTACCGATAACGGAGCCTTGGTATCGGAGCGGTAGAGCACCTTCTGTTCAGGAAAGGAATGGATCGTGCCCAGATGACCGACAGCATCCGATTTGAAATGTACCGGCGACTCCTGGATTTGCCAGTCCATACCAGCTTGACGTTGCCAGACCTCGATAGGTTGCTTGCGAGGCAGGTTGTTGCCCAGGCCGTGCCAGGGAGTGGTGCCGACGTAAGCCATTTGTTCGACTTGATGAGCCATGATGAATTTCCTTTGAGCAATAGCCGGCATAAAGCGCTGCGCATGGCGCAGCACCGGCATTTAGGGATGAATGAAAGAGAAGGGCGGCCGGATCAGACCGTTTGATTGAAGCGGTGACCGCAGCTCAGACAGTGGTTGTGGGCCAGCACATGACGGTCAAGTTTTTCACCAAGCTGAGCGCCCATCGCACAACCACCAGCAGCACCAACCAGTCCGTTGAGAATGGCCGATGACAGGGCATTGAGGTTGACGTTGGGAGGTTTGGCTAGGCCGCTGCTGGCAATGGCCGGACCAGTGAGCAGGATGGTACCGGCACCACGCAGCGCACCGCCCAGCATGCCGATGAAGGCAGCAATCCGCATGGCGGAGAGGTGCGTGGAGACCTGAGGAGAGCCGCAGCTCGGGCAGTGCAATGACATGGTTGAAGACTCCATGGTGGGGATGTCATTGCGGTGATGTGTGACTGAAAAAAAATGGATTCAACGCGGCAGGAAAGGTCATCGTTGATTGACAATTGCTTTTACTTGCTCAGATTACGAAACTGTCGCTCCGCAGCCTCAGAGCTGCTGCTAAGAAGGATGCAAGAAATGAGCGACCGTTTTGAAGACGATGAAGAGGAAAATACCCTCGATTTCGATCACGAAGCAGCTGAAAAAGCAGGCTATTCCGGTGTTCCTATTGAGGAGCTGGACGAAATAGCTCTTCGTGAAATAGAGCGGGTTAGCAAAGGCGAATAGCCTGCCAGCTTGATCAAGCCTTGATGCTTATCTGGCGCCCGTTTCTACTTGGGTCATGGCATGCGGTTAGTTTGTCTTGGTAGCTGCATGCTGTGAGCCACGATTTGCGGCCCGCACAGCGCTAACACGATAATCCAGGTGTCAAGGATCGTCGCCCAAATGCAGATAGCGGACTCCCTCAGAACTCTCAGGCAGTGCCTGTTGCATCGTTTTTTAGACATGGATGAGAGCCGCGCATGATTTGGCAAACCCTATATCAGTCGGCAGATGGCTGCGTCTCCTGGCAAGGTAACTGTGCGCAGGCTGGAGATTTGTTCAATGGCTTTCTGCAAGGTCCCGTGTCTGCACGCCTGAACGATAGTGAAGGCAGCATTGCATTGAGCCAGCATCTTCGAGGTCTTAGCCTAACTGGTATGGGGCAGGATGCCTTGCAGGCTGTGCTCGACGCAGAGCTGCCAGAAACTCGCGATTGGGCTGCGGGTGAGGCACTGGCAGAGGTAGTGCTGCAGGAGCAGCATGACGTGGTGTTGCCCTGGAACAATGAGCGCGACAAGCGTAATCCTTTTGCATCTTTGCCAGGTGCTGACATTGTTGGCTTCCAGCGCGATGGTGAATCACATCGTCTGGCATTGGGTGAAGTCAAATGCTCATCCGAGGATAAATGGCCGCCTCAGGTTATGACTGGGCGTAGTGGCATGATCCATCAGCTAGAGACGCTTGCTGGAAACCTCGGCACCTTGTGCCAGTTGCTCAAATGGTTACTGCCTAGAGTCAAGAATACTGAATATCAGGCAGCCTTTGATTCCGCTTGCAGGCGATATTTCGAGTCTGGAAATCGTGATCTAGCGCTATTTGGCGTTTTAATACGCGATCAGGCAGCCAGCGAGATGGATTTGAAAAATCGCGGCAAGGCTCTTGTAAAGAGCGTGCATGCCCCGACACGTTGCCACCTACTTGCCTTGTATCTGCCTTGGCCGATTGAACAACTGCCTGCTGTTATTACGCAGGGATGTGGAACATGAATCACTGGCTGCTGGAAGCGATTGCAGAACGGCGTGCACAAGCGCTGCGTGATGCTGACCGGGTGCAGTTCTACCGTGAAATGACGCCGCAAGAGCCTGATTTAGATGCTCAGACCATTCATGAGGTAGTGGCTGCGCTGGAACTGGCCGTGCTGGATATGGAACTGGACCGCTTTGGGGATGAGAAGGATCGCCAGGCGGTACTGCACAGTGCAGCAGCAGATGCTTTCCGACTTTTGCGGGTACTGCCCTTACCTGAAACTCCGATGGCAGCGGCTACGCACATGCTGCGGGCATCCATATTGGCGGTGATTGGTGACCGGGGAGCAGATGCTGCGCGCTGGCTCCGTGCGCTTGATGATAAAAAAGCTTGGCCCGTGCTACCCCTGAACTCGTCAGATTGGGGGGAGCGCTGTCGTGCCACTCTTACCGATGTATGGTTGCGCCTGGTTCGCAAGCAAGGCTGGAACGACCGTGACACCGTACTTGAGCGGGTGGCTGCTCTGCGCACCAGCCAGCAGGAGTTTGAGCGAGAGTACCTGGGGTCTTTCGATCCGCTGCAAGCAAAGCGCTCGGCGCTAGAGCTTATCGCCATCTACCATTTGGCCAAAGCAGCTGACGTGCTAGCCCACTTCATCACCGATGGCGTGGTGGAGGATAGTTTTCAGATTCAGCCGATGCTGGACTCGCACTTTGACCGTGCCATTGCGGCCTGTGATACCGCTCAGTTGCTTGAGCTGGGGCCGCTAACGCGTCTGTTGGCAAGGGCAGCCGCTCAGATGGAGGCGAATTCGCTGTGGACGGTCACTCGTGCGGTGAACTCAAGGGTGACGAAATTTGTGCGCGAGTTGGTCAGTCGTGGCCGTGGTGATCGTGCCCTGTTCGATGTGCTGCCACCTCAGCGCCGCACGCTTGCTGAGCGGGGCTTGCTGGGATCTAGCCGCCGTGCCGTGGTGGTTAGTCTGCCGACTTCCAGTGGTAAGACGCTGATTGCCCAGTTTCGCATGCTGCAGGCGCTGAATCAGTTTGATGACCGCAAGGGGTGGGTTGCTTATCTTGCACCCAGTCGGGCACTGGTGAATCAGGTTACGCGACAGCTACGGCGCGATTTCCAGCCGCTAGGCGTGGTAGTGGAGCGGGTCAGTCCAGCTATGGAGGTCAACGGCATCGAGGCGGGGGTGTTGGCCGAGCAACAGAGTGATGCTCAGTTTCGTGTTCTTGTAGCCACGCCCGAAAAGTTCGATTTGATGCTACGCCAGGGGTGGGAGGAAAAAATTGGTCGTCCGCTCACACTAGTTGTGGTGGATGAAGCTCACACGATTCAGGACAGTGAGCGCGGACTGCGGCTTGAGTTGCTGCTAGCAACTATTAACCGTGAGTGCCGCGAGGCGCAGTTCCTACTGTTGACGCCTTTCATCCAGAACGCCCGGGAAGTTGCGCGCTGGTTGGGTGGTCTGAACTCTGAAGACATAAGCCTTGGGGTGGACTGGCAGCCGAATGACAGGGCTATCGGTATTGTCAGCGCGGTAGATGCGGGTGCCAAGAAGGGGCGAAGTCGCGATTATCAGGTGAACTTCGAGACAGTTCACACTTCTCGACCCAGTATTATCCTGGATGACGTGTTCCCTCTGGGCAGAGAACAGAGCCTGGCTACCTCGCTGACGGAGGTCAAGGCTGTGGGTACGCTAGCTGCGATCGCTGCGCGCAAGCTGGCTGCCCGTGGGCCGGTTATTGCCATGCACAACACTCCGGATAATGTCTGGAGATTGGCACATAAGCTGAAGTCTGGACGAAGCATAGAACTGTCGGCTGATTTGCGGTTTGTGCAGGACTATGTGGCGGCAGAGATGGGCGAGCAGTTCCCGTTGGTGGATTTGTTGTCCCATCGTGTGGGGGTGCACCATGGCGGGCTGCCGGAAGAAGTCCGGATGCTGATGGAGTGGCTGTTCGAGAAAGGTCATCTGGATGTCCTGGCAGCCACTACTACCCTTGCCCAGGGGGTGAACTTTCCTGTGAGCGGTGTGGTGATGGCGTCTACTCATTACCCGCAAGGAAAGAGCTCTGTTCCCATGCCGCCGGAGGACTTCTGGAATATTGCTGGTCGGGCGGGGCGTGTTTCTCAAGGGCAGTTGGGTGTGGTCGCGCTGGTGGCCAAAGACGCAGCTGACGTGGAAAAACGTCGTGACTTCATCAACCGCAACACCGGAGATCTGAACTCCGCACTGATTCAGTTGGCTCAAGCTGCAGCCGGTGAACTGACTGACCTTGGATTGATTGTTTACCACCATCCCGAGTGGTCTAGCTTTCTGCAGTATCTAGCCCATACCTACCGCCAGATGGGGCAGCCGTCCAACTTTGCCGATCAGATCGAGCAGGTCTTGCGTGGCACCTTCGGCTTTGAACGGCTTCGCACGTCAAACAGTCAGCTTGCTCGCAGTTTGCTTACAGGTATCCGCAGTTACGTTTCTTACATGGCTAGCCCTGCACAACCGCTAGGGCTGGTAGACAGTACGGGCTTCTCGCTGCAGAGCATCAAAACGGTCATGACCCATCGCGGTAACATCGGGCCAGATTCATGGGATCGGGACAGGCTGTTCAAGGCTGGTGACGGCACTCTGCAGACCATGATGGGGGTGCTGCTCCGTGTGCCGGAGTTGCGCGATAACCTGAAGGCAGTTTTAGGTGGAAAAACGCCAGATGGCGACAAACTTGCGCTCATTTTGAAGGACTGGGTGAATGGTGAAGAGCTGGTCACCATTGCCGAGCGGCACTTCAGCCAGGAAGGCACGGATACAGTTACTGCCTTGACCAAGTGCGGTCAGAACCTCTTCGGTAAGCTGGCTCATACCTCTTCTTGGGGGTTGAATGCACTGCTTGCTATTACAGGATCAGAGCTTGAAGACGGCGAGCGTAGCCTATTAGCCAATCTACCCTCGCAGGTGTATTACGGTGTATCGACAGATGAAGCAGTTTCGCTGCGCCTTCTAGGTGTACCTCGCCGAGCCGCACCAGCTTTGGCTCGGGCGATGCAATTGAAACCAGGTGACTCCTTGCCTTTGATCCGGCAACGCCTTGAGGCCTTGCCGGAACAGGGGTGGAGTGCTGCACTGGGCGCTGATGGACAGGTTTATCGCAAAGCTTGGCTGATCATGGACGGAGTGGAGTAGGCGAGGGCTCGAAAACAACCATCGATCTTCGAAAATCAGCTGATAATTTCTGGCTGCTTAGCGGCGTATTGGAATGATTTTTCGATCACCAAGTTGATTGATAGCTGCAGCCGAAAGATTGCCGGTAGCAGCCTTTTGAATATGCTCACTCCACCAAGCCATCATAGGGCGCCTGCGATCGATATAGTCCGCACGGTTGTAGGCACTGCGCACTTCGTCCTTATCCACATGCGCCAGCGCTACTTCGATCAGCTCAGGCTCCCAGCCGTGCTCGTTGAGCGTTGTACTGGCCATTGATCGCATTCCGTGGCTTACCAAGCGTCCCTCAAAGCCCATGCGTTTCAAGGCCATGTTGGCTGTTTGGCTATTGCAGTGAGTACGCGGATTGCGGTCAGCAGGGAACACGTATTCACGGTGCCCGCTGTAGGGTTTGATTGCTTCCAGAATGGCCAATGCTTGATCTGTAAGCGGCACCGTATGCGGGCGACGTTTCTTCATGCGTTCAGCCGGGATCGTCCAGATCCTTTTCTCGAAGTCGATATCGGCCCAGCGGGTAGTGGCAGCCTCAACGGGGCGAGTCATCGTGTGCAGTTGCCACTCGATCAGGCATCGAGTGGTTCTTTTTATGCTGGCGTTCGCGATTGCAACCATGAGCTCTTTGAGCTCATCGGGATGTAAGGCCGGCATGTTCTTTTTCTTCGGCTTCTTGAACACGCTACCAATCCCGGTAAGTGGGTTGGCGGGTATCAGGCCTGAGTTGACCCCGTAGGTCATGATTTCGTTGAGTCGCTGCGTAAGGCGTTTGACGGTTTCCAGGCTGCCTTTAGTTTCGAGCGGCTTGAGAAGGCTGATGACTTTCGGAGCTGTTATGGATGCGATCGGCGTAACGCCCAAGTCGGGGAAGACGTGCAACGTAAGCGAGCGCCAAATGTCTTCAGCGTAGGCGGGGGTTACTGCATCTTTCTTGAGTTCATACCAGGACGTCGCTACGTTCTGCAGCGTGTGCTCGGTTGCGGCCTTTTTGGCCTGTCGATCTGCGTCGCGTCTCTCTTTGGGATCAATGCCCTGTGCTACGAGCTCACGCGCTTCAATGGTCAGTTTGCGGGCTTGAGCAAGGCTTACTTCCGGGAAGGTGCCAAGCCCCATATTCAGTCGCTTCTTGGTGATGGGGTGGATGTAGTTGAAATTCCACAATCTCGATCCATTGATTCTCACTCGCATCTGAAGGCCGTTGCCGTCAGTCAAGGTGTAGTCCTTTTCTTTGGGCTTTGCTGCTTTGACCTTCAGGTCTGAAAGGCGCGTTGTTGCGGCACCCATGGTGTACTCCAGTGCGATTTGTGTATTCCAAAAAATACTGGCTTAGGGCTTGGAATACAATTTGGAATACACGAAGGCATGGATGCAGTCAGACGTCTTTGTACGTCTATGACGCTGAAGGTCCCGTATTTGCTGGGTTTCAGACACAAAAAAAGACGTCCGTGGACGTCTTTAGATGTTGTAATGGTGGAGCCGGGGGGATTTGAACCCCCGTCCGCCAGCTCTCCGCTATCGGTTCTACATGCTTAGCCATCTCTACTGAGTTAACTCCGCGCCGCCCGAGTGGCAGGGTGCTTGGAGCGAGCTGCATGAGTTTTAGCCGTTACGTCTGCAGCGAACTTGGCGGCGATCCTGTTCTATATGACTGACCAGATCTTCGGGTTTACAGGCATCCCCTAGGGTCAGCTGGCGCCCTTAGGCGGCCAGAGCGTAGTTGTCGTCGTTGGCAACTATGAAGTTGTGGCAGCGGATTTACGAGAACTGTCACCTACTCGGCATGCCCCTCAAGTTTCGTTACCGGCGTCGAATCCTAATCGGCCCCAAAACCTTCGTGGTTACAGCTAGGACGCGAAGTGTACGGCAAAGGTTCCTCAGCGTCGACTGCGGATTCCGTCGCGGACGGCTATGATGGCGCATCGCGCTTCGCTGCGCGCCTCATGGAAAGGAGTCGTCATGCCGAGTTCCAGCCGCTTTCCCCTGCGTCAGTGGATCTGGCGAGCGTTCGTGCAGAGCGCGCTGATCCCGTTGATTCTGGTGGAGTCGGTACTGATCGCGGTGTATCTGCTGAGCAATCAGGCGATTCGCGATACGCAGATCGGCCATCTGCAGGAGGCCGCGGTCAAGGATCTGGCCAGCGCGGCGTTACGCGAGGGGCAGATCATCGATGGGCGTTTGCGCTCGATCGAGTCGCTGGTGCAGGTCTATCGTGATGCAACCCTGCAGGCGCTGCTCGACGATCGTTTCCAGGCCGACGAGCTGGAACACCGGCGCCACGCCAGCACCGACAGCGGCGTGTTCTATACCCGCAGCGACGATGGGCGCGCGGCTTCCTTCTATGCCAACAGCACGCCGCGAGAGCAGCAGGACCACGCCAAGGTCATGCGCCTGTCGCAGGTCGATCCGCTGATGCGTTCGATCAAGCAGGCCAACCCTCTGGTGGCGGCGCTGTATTTCAACAGCTGGGACAGCTACAACCGCATCTACCCCTGGTTCGATACGCCGGCCCAGTACCCTCACGACATGGTGATCCCGGATTACAACTTCTATTACCTCGCCGATGCCAAGCACAACCCGGAGCGCAAGGTGATGTGGACCGAGGTCTACCTCGATCCGGCGGGCCTGGGCTGGATGATGTCAGCCATCGCCCCGGTCTACCGCGGCGATTTCCTGGAAGGGGTGGTGGGGCTGGATATCACGGTGGATCAGGTCCTGGGCGAGATCGCGGAGCTCAACGTGCCCTGGCAGGGTTACGCCATGCTGGTCAGCCATGACCACAACATCATGGCGCTGCCGGCGGCCGGCGAGCTGGATTTCGGTCTGCGCGAGCTGACCCACTATTCCTACGAGGAGGCAGTACGCCGCGAGGTGCTCAAGCCCGAGGACTTCAATCTGACCAAGCGCGAGGGCATGGCGCCACTGCTGCGGGCGATGAACGAGGGGCGCGGCAATGTCCAGGAGGTACTGCTCGGCGGGCGCAAGCAACTGGTGGCCTGGAGCGAGATCCCGCAGACCGGCTGGCGTCTGCTGCTGGTGGTGGACGAGGAGCAGATCTTCCACGAGACCAATCAGCTGGCCGAACGCTACATGCAGATCGGCTACCTGCTGATCGCCGGTCTGCTGGCCTTCTACCTGCTGTTCTTCGCCCTGATGTGGCTGCGTTCGCGGCATCTCAGCAACCAGCTGGCCCGTCCCATCGCCGGTATCGTGGAGATGGCCGGCAGCCTGGGGCAGGGCAACTATCTGCCGGCTTCACCGGACAGTCGCATCGCCGAAGTCAGCCGCCTGGCCGAGGCGGTTCAGCAGGCGGGCAAGCAGTTGCAGGCCAGCGAGCTGGAGCGTCAGGAGGCGCAGAACAGTCTACAGCTGGTGCTGGAGAGCACCACCGAAAGTCTGTGGCACATCAATACGCAGGACCTGACCATCGAGCTCAGCGAGCGCTTCGTGCGTCGCTTCGGCCTGGGTGGCCGTCACCTGAGCCTCAGCGAATTCAACCAGCGCGTGCATCCCGACGATCTGGAGCGGCTGCGCCATCTGCGCAAGCATTTCGCCGAGAGCGGCGACGAGCATTTCGATGCCGAGTACCGCTACCTCGACGCCAAGGGGGACTATCTGTGGCTGCTCAGCCGCGGCAAGGTGCTGACGCGGGACGACAATGGCTGGCCGCTGCGTATCGCCGGCACCCACGTCGATATCACCAGGCTCAAGCAGGTGCAGGAAGAGCTGCGCCACGCCAGCCTCGAAGCGCTCGCCGCCAGCCAGGCCAAGAGCCGTTTTCTGTCGAGCATGAGCCATGAGCTGCGCACGCCGCTCAACGCCATCCACGGCTTCGCCCAGCTGATCGAGATGGAAACCCAGGACAAGGCCGATGCTGGTCCGGAGAGCGACTACGCGCGCGAGATCGTCAATGCCAGCCGACATCTCACCTCCCTGGTGGACGATATCCTCGATCTGTCGAGCATCGAGAGTCGTCGTCAGCAATTGCAGCTGCAGCCGATCGAGATCGGCGGTCTGCTCAACGGCTGTGCCGAGCTGGTGCTGCCCGAAGTGCAGCAGAGGCAGTTGCAGCTACAGGTGATGGAGCCTGCCCAGCCGCCGCTGTTCGTGCAGGGTGACCCGCGCCGGGTGCGGCAGATTCTGCTCAATCTGCTTTCCAACGCGATCAAGTACAACAGCCCGCGCGGGATGATCCGCATGGGGTATGAAGTGCGTGCCGACTGTGTGCGCCTGTGGGTCGATGACACCGGGCCTGGGCTTTCCACCGAGCAGCAGGCGCAGCTGTTCCAGCCGTTTCAGCGTCTTGGTCGGGAGAGTTCCAACATCCCCGGCACCGGCATCGGCCTGGTGCTGTGCCGGGAACTGGCCAGCCTGATGGAGGGCGAGATCGGTCTGCGCAGCGAGCCGGGAGTGGGCAGCCGCTTCTGGCTCGATCTGCCCAGTGCCGCCAGCCCGGAGGGCGAGACCAGCGATGCCGCAGACGAGCCCGCCCAGCCGCGTCAGCGCCTGGTGCAGGTGCTGTGCGTGGAGGACCATCCGGCTTGCATGAAAATCCTGCAGGCTTCCCTGCGCGAGTTCGCCGAAGTGCGCGGCGTGAGCTCGTGCCAGCGAGCCCTGGCCGAACTGCAGAGCAGCGAGCCGGCCCTGGTCTTGCTGGATATCGATCTGCCCGACGGCAGCGGACTGGAGGTGCTGGACAGCATGCGTGCCGATCCCCGGCTACGCGAGATACCGGTGTTGGTGATCAGTGCTGTGGCCGACGCCCGTCTGTTCGAGGACGCCCGCGCGCGCGGCGCTTCGGCCTGTCTGAGCAAACCGGTGGATCTGCAGGAGGTGCGTCAGGTCGCGCTGGGCTTGCTGTACAGCGGCTATTGAGCGAGCCCAGCGTGATTCACTCGCTGGCGGCCAGCAGATCGAGCGCTTCGCCCAGCACCTTGACCGACTCGGCGTGGTCGCCGGCCTTGTGCAGGGCTTCGCCTTCGGCGCGCAGCTCCTGAACCTTGGCCAGCACCGCCGGGTCGGCAGGCGGATCGCTTTGCAGCAGGGCATCGATCTTGGCCATGTCCTGCGGGCAGTGCATGGCCCAGAGTGGCAGGCTGATCAATGTAGCGGCGAGAAACATGAGCGTGCGACGCATGATGACTCTCCTGGAACGGGCTTGGGGAAATTCAGTATAGGAGAGCCCTGAGCAGTCGGCGGTTTTCAGCCTTGGCGTGCACATTGCTCTGGCCGAAGCTGCTGAAAAGTGCTCGCAGGCGATTTCCAGCAGCAACACGTTGCCCGTGCCGATCCGCTTGTCCAGCCATAGGCCTTTCAACGCCAGCTGCGGCCATCCGTGCATCAGTAGTAGTACCAGCGCAGCTCCAGCTTCACCTCGTTGACCGGGCTGGCCAGTTGGCTGAATTCACGCTGCGCGCTCAGGCGCAGGCCCAGATCGGTGGAAACTTCCCACTGCTGGTTGAGCGACAGGCGGCGGCGCACTTCGCCGTTGTGGAAGTAGTCGCCGGCCACTTCCAGGGTCAGGTTGCCCAGCGGGTTGCGCCACAGCATCCCGCCATTGAAGCCCAGCGCAGGGGAGAGCACGGCGGCAAAGTCCTCGTTGTATTCCAGGCGTGCGGTGCCCAGGGCGAAGCCCAGCAGCCCGTCGTGCAGCTGCCAGGTGGCGCCGGCACCGCCGCTGATATGACCGACCAACGGGGTATCGCCGTCCTCGCCGAGCACGCGTTCCAGGCCACCCCCGACCTGCCAGGACAGCGGCTGCAGCAGGGCGTTGCGCGGCGTCAGCGAGCGGATGTTGGCCAGGTCCAGGCGCTGCAGTTGCCAGTGGTTGCCCTCGTACTGGCGCAGCTTGAGCTGGAGAATCTCGATCTGCGCGCCGAGCGGGAAGCCGTCGAGGTTGTCGTTCAGGTCGTGGTAGGCCATACGCAGGCCGTATTCGGCAAAGGCGCGCTCGTCGCGGCTGCCGCCGGCCAGCTGCCAGGTGCGCGACTGGTGGCCCGCCTCCGGCAGTGGCGGGCGCTTCAGCTGCAAGCTGGGTGGCGGGTTGCGGTTGATGGCGCTGAGCAGCTGGAAGCTGCGCTGGGCATTGGCGCTGCGTTCCTCGTTGCTGGCGTGATAGCGCACCAGGCGGAAGGCAGCATCCTGAATCAGCGCGCGGCGCTCGGCGGGCAGGGCGAGGTAGTCGGCATCCTCAAGTCGCGCCGGATCCTGGCTCAGGCGCAAGACCCAGACCTCTTCGTCGGCCTGCAGCGGCTCCGCGCGGGCCAGCAGCTCGCGCTCGCGCGAGGGGCGATAGTCGATGCGTTCGATCAGCCCGGCGTCCTTCACCGCCCTGACCGTGTCGGTGGGGATCGCGGTGATGGGGAAGCGCTCGGTCAGTTCGATGCCCGGGCGGGCGATCTCCAGCAGTTCCAGCAGGCGGTAGGAGCAGTTCTCGTCGAAGAAGAAGTAGTCGAAGCGGATCTGCTTGAGTTCCCACACGTGCTCGACCATGCGCCCGGTTTCCTCGGGTGTCAGGTTGAGGCGGTATTCCCACAGGTCGCGGTTTTCCAGGCGGCTGTATTCGCTGAGCTTCTCGCGATAGGGCACCAGGGCGAACAGGCCGGGGTAGCCGCCCATCAGGCCGCGCCAGGCGTAGAGAATGCTGTTGTCGTCGCCTTCGATGAAGGCGCCGAAGTTCAGCGCGTAGCTCAGCAGGGCGGTGTTGTGGCTGTCGATGTCGGGCTGGTCGATGCGCAGCAGGGTGTGGCCGAACATCGATGACGGGCTGTTGAGGTAGGCGGCGGGAAAGACCAGCACCGTGCTGTGTGGATTGACGTCCTTGAACCAGGCACGGAATTCGGCGCAGTCCGGGCTGGGCAGGTCGGCCAGCGCCAGGCGTTCCCTGAGCCAGCGGGTACGCGCCGGGTAGACGCACTGTGGATGGCGGTCGCCGAGTTCGGCCGGCTGGTACAGCGCCTGCACTGTGGCGACCAGTTCGGCTCCGGGATTGCTGGCGCCATCTGCGGCGAGAAAGAACGCCTCGTCATCGACATAGCTGCGCCAGCCGCCGAGCTTGCCGGTTTCGTAGTGGCCGAGGGCGATCCAGTAGGGATCGTCGGCAAGTTGCTCTGGCGTGGCGGCGTGCAGGGGAAGGCTGGCGCTGAGGGCGAGGACGGCGAATGTCCGTTTCAAGGTCGCTGTTCTTCTGGTCATGGCGATGGCCGAGCTTTGGTCAGGCGCAGTGCAGGTGTCAAGGCAGCAGAGAAGAGGATTTTGCGCAAGTAATGATCGATATCAGCGTCTGGCCATGATGCCGGTGTCACACTGAAAACTCGCAGCCATCGAGGAGACGGGTCATGAACCGGCGTGAGGCATTGCTGGGCCTGCAGCATGAATATCGTGTCCGTGCCGAGGCCATCCGGCGCGACCTGGGGCGTAGCCATTCGCCGGACTTCGCCGAGCAGGCGCAGCAGCGGCAGAACGACGAAGTCCTGGAAGCCCTGCTGGCCGAGGCCGAGCTGGGCCTGGCCCTGGTCAATCAGGCCTTGGCGCGCGTCGCCGATGGCAGCTACGGGCTGTGCCTGAAATGCGGCGAGCCGATCAGCGAGGCGCGCCTGAACGCCATCCCGGCTGCGGAGTACTGCCTGGGCTGCGCCTCGGTCAGGTAAGGGGCTGGCCGACCTCTTCCAGCAGGCGCCTGGCGGCCGAGTCGGCTGCATCTATGTAAGGCTGTAGCACGCTGGCCGCACCGGCGCGGGTGAAGGCTTCCAGATCGCCCTCGCGGAAGGCGCTGAGCGTGACCTGGCCGCGAAAGCCGGTGCTGCGCGCCGCGCGCAGGAGGATGGCGTTGACCTCGCGCTGTGGAATGGTGCTGACCAGTGCGCGCGCCTGCTGCAGCGGCAGGTGGGTGATGAAGTCGTGATCCTCGGCGTCGCCATAGCACACCGTCAGGCCGCTGCGCCGCGCACTGGCCAGGGCTTCGGGGTTGAAATCGACGCCGAGCACGCGCAGCCCGGCGTCCTCCAGGCGGTGCGCCAGCTGGCGACCGTAGCGGCCCAGGCCATAGACGATGACCTCCGGTTGCTCCTCCTCCGCGCTGCTGTCGGCGGCGTTCTCCCGGTGCGCCACGCGTCGTTCGAACAGCCTCAGCCAGGGCGACAGGCGTTCGAACAGCGGCTGCGAGTAGAGAATCATGTAGGTGGACAGGGTGATGGTGATCACCCCTACCAGGGTGGTCAGCCCCAGGGCTTCGCCGCCGACATGGCCAAGGCCGATGCCCATGGCGACGAAGATGATGGAGAACTCGCTGATCTGTGCCACGGTCAGTCCGGCCATGAAACCGGTGCGCTTGCGGTAGCCCATCGCGCCCATGATGGCCATGACGATCAGCGGATTGCCGATCAGCACGAACACCGATAGCAGCAGGGCGCTGCCCAGTTGGCCCTGAAGGTAGGTGAAATCCAGCTGGATGCCCAGATGCAGGAAGAAGAACAGCAGGAGGAAGTCGCGCAGGCTGGTCAGGCGGCTGGCGATCGCCTCGCGCAAGGGCGTCGACGCCAGGCAGAAGCCGGCGATGAAGGCGCCGATCTCCTTGGACAGGCCCAGCGCCTCGGCGCCACCGGCGAGCAGGGTGCCCCAGGCGATGGCCACCAACATCAGCAGCTCCGGCGAGCGGGCCATGGCGCCGAGCAGCCGCGGCAACACGTGGCGTATCAGCAGATAGAGCAGAACCAGGCTGCACAGCAGGACCGTGATCAGGGCCAGCGGCGACAGCCCCTGATGCTCGCCGCTGGCCGGCTGGTACAGGTTGATCGCCAGCATGGCCAGGACCACGGCGATGTCCTGCACGATGAGAAAACCCATGGCGATGCGCCCGTGCAGCGAGTCGATCTCGCCTTTGTCCGAGAGCAGCTTGACGATGATGATGGTGCTGGAGAAGGTCAGCGCCACCGCCACGTAGGTCGCGGTCAGCCAGTCCAGCCCCAGCAACCGGCACAGCAGCAGGCCGAACAGGATGGTGAAGGTGAGCTGCCCCAGCCCGGTGGCCAGGGCTACCGGGCCGAGGGTGCGCACCAGGCGCATGTCCAGCTTCAGGCCGACCACGAACAGCAGCACGGTAATCCCGATTTCGGCCAAAAGACCGAGCGAGGTATGGTCGCCCGACAGGTTCATCACCGCCGGGCCGGCCAGGATGCCGACCAGGATGTAGGCGATGATCAGGGGCTGACGCAGGTGGACGGCGATCACCCCGAACAGGGCGGACAGGGCGAGCAGGGCGGCGATTTCCTGAAACAGGCTCATGCAGGTATCCAGTGGCAACGGGCGCGTTACTTTAATCGGCAGCGGGCGACGAGGGCTGTCCTGGATCAAGCTTAGCGCTTGTCCGGGGGCGCGGATCGGGCCATGATTTCCCTGGCTTTTGCCTTCCGTCTAAGGATTTACGATGCCTGACTCCGTTGCTGCCAGTCTGCGGCTAGCCCCCGACTTCCTGACCCGCCCCTTCGCCCCCGAACAGTTCAACTTCAGCAGTACCGATGATCTGGAACCCTTCCGCGGCGTGCTCGGCCAGGCCCGTGCGGTGGAGGCCCTGCAGTTCGGCGTGGCCATGCCGCGCGCCGGCTACAACGTGTTCGTCATGGGTGAGCCGGGTACCGGGCGTTTCTCCTTCGTGCAGCGCTACCTCAAGGCCGAGGCCAAGCGCATGGAGACTCCGGCAGACCGCGTCTACGTCAACAATTTCGACGAGCCGCGCGAGCCGCGTGCGCTGGAATTGCCGGCCGGCACCGCGAGCGCCTTCATCGCCGACATCAATCAGCTGATCGACAACCTGCTGGCCACCTTCCCGGCAGTGTTCGAAACGCCGACCTACCAGCAGAAGAAGAGCGCCATCGACCGCTCCTTCAACAAGCGCTACGACCAGGCGCTGGACGTGATCGAGAAGCTCTCGCTGGAGAAGGGCGTGGCCCTGTACCGCGACAGCACCAATATCGCCTTCACCCCGATGGCAGACGGCAAGGCGCTGGACGAGGCCGAGTTCGCCCAGCTGCCGGAGGCCGATCGCGAGCGTTTCCATGCCGATATCGCCCTGCTCGAGGAGCGCCTGAACGAGGAGCTGGCCAGCCTGCCGCAGTGGAAGCGCGAGTCGAGCAACCTGCTGCGTCAGCTCAACGAAGAGACCATCACCGTCGCCCTGCAGCCGCTGCTGGCGCCGCTGTCGGAGAAGTACGCCGAGAACGCCGGCGTCTGCGCCTATCTGCAGGCCATGCAGATCAACCTGCTGAAGACCGCGGTGGAACAGCTGGTGGATGTGGACAAGGCCGACCCGCAGCTGCGCAAGCTGCTGGAGGAAATGTACTGCCCGAGCCTGGTGGTCGGTCATCACGCCCAGGGCGGCGCCCCGGTGGTGTTCGAGTCGCACCCGACCTACGACAACCTGTTCGGCCGTATCGAGTACAGCTCCGATCAGGGCGCCCTGTACACCAGCTATCGCCAGCTGCGCCCGGGGGCGCTGCACCGTGCCAACGGCGGCTATCTGGTGGTCGAGGCGGAGAAGTTGCTCGGTGAGCCCTTCGTCTGGGAGGCGCTCAAGCGCGCCCTGCATTCGCGCCAGCTGAAAATGGAATCGCCGCTGGGCGATTTGGGACGCATCGCCACCGTGACCCTCAATCCGCAGATGATTCCCTTGCAGCTCAAGGTGGTGATCATCGGCTCGCGCCAGCTCTACTACGCGCTGCAGGATCACGATCCGGACTTCCAGGAGATGTTCCGCGTGCTGGTCGATTTCGACGAGGACATTCCCCTGGCCGAAGACAGCCTGGAGCAGTTCGCTCAGCTGATGAAGACGCGCACCTCGGAAGAGGGCATGGCGCCGCTGACCGGCGCCGCCGTGGCGCGTCTGGCCACCTACAGCGCGCGTCTGGCCGAGCACCAGGGGCGTCTGTCGGCGCGCATCGGCGACCTCTTCCAGCTGGTCAGCGAGGCCGATTTCATCCGCCATCTGGCCGGTGAAAGCATCACCGACGTCGGTCATATCGAGCGTGCGCTGAAGGCCAAGGCCACCCGCACCGGGCGCGTTTCGGCGCGCATCATCGACGACATGCTGGCCGGCATCATCCTTATCGACACCAGCGGCGCTGCCGTCGGCAAGTGCAATGGCCTGACCGTGCTGGAAGTGGGCGACTCGGCCTTCGGCGTGCCGGCGCGGATTTCCGCCACCGTCTACCCGGGCGGCAGCGGCATCGTCGACATCGAGCGCGAGGTCAGCCTGGGGCAGCCGATCCACTCCAAGGGCGTGATGATCCTCACCGGTTTCCTCGGCAGCCGCTACGCCCAGGAGTTCCCCCTGGAGATCTCCGCCAGCATCGCCCTGGAGCAGTCCTACGGCTACGTCGATGGCGACAGCGCCTCGCTGGGCGAGGTGTGCACGCTGATTTCGGCGCTGTCGCGCACGCCGCTCAAACAGTGCTTCGCCATCACCGGTTCGATCAACCAGTTCGGCGAAGTGCAGGCGGTCGGCGGGGTCAACGAGAAGATCGAAGGCTTCTTCCGGCTGTGCGAGGCGCGCGGCCTGACCGGCGAGCAGGGGGTGATCATTCCGCATTCCAACGTCAGCAACCTGATGCTCGACGAGCGGGTGCTCGACGCCGTGCGCGCCGGCCAGTTCAACGTCTACGCTGTGCGCCATGTCGACGAGGCGCTGAGCCTGCTGGTGGGCGAACCGGCGGGGCATCCCGACGAGAAGGGCCGCTTCCCCAAGGGCAGCGTCAATGCGCGTGTGCTGGAGCGGCTGCGCGAGATCGCCGAGATCGGTATGGAGGAGGAGGGCAAGCACCTCGAACCGGCCAAGGAAAAGAGCGCAGCCGTTGAGGAGGCAGCCAAACCGGCCAAGGCACCTCGGCGCAAGAAGGGCGAAGGCGAGGGTGCCGCGGGCTGATCAGAACTTGCACGATTGTCCCGAATCACCCGTCACTGGCGGGCGGCGCCTTTTGCTCACGCGTCATGCACAGAGTTATCCACAGAATGCGTGGATAACTTTTGCCTTCACAGTGCGACCGCTCGGGGTGTAGGCTGAAGCCTGGATTCCGCGAGGGTCGCCGCCATGCCGCGCAGCCTCTGCCTTACCCGCCAATGCCTGGGCCTGGTCACTCGTATCGAATGCATGATTCGGCCACTGGCTGGCGACAACGGACGTTGGACCCTGCTCTGTGCCGCCGGCATGTCCGGTGCGCAGCCTTCGGCGATCAGGGCGCAAGGCCCGTTCTACGGGCCTCACGCTGCTGAAGGGGTGCTCGCGGCAATCGCCGAAAGCCTGCTGCAACAAGGCTATGCGGAATGTTCCGAACCGCCCATCTGGCACCTGCATCTGCAGGCGGAGCTGCGCCGTGTCAACGGTGAGCGCCACAGCCACTTCACCCCCTTCCAGCATCACCCCGAGACCGACGGGCAGGGTTGAGCGCGGCGCCTGGCACGCTTTAGCCAGGGCGCTGGCGGTCGGCTTTGGCGCGGGCGGCGCAGGGGTTATCCACAGTGTTTCGAGATGCTTCTGCTGCTGCGCCCCGCTGGGTATACTCGCGCGCATTTCCGCTCCCCCCTCAGTGAGTTGTCCATGGAACGCTTTCTCGAAAACGCGATGTACGCCTCGCGCTGGCTGCTGGCGCCTATCTATTTCGGCCTGTCCCTCGCCCTGCTGGCCCTGTCGCTGAAGTTCTTTCAGGAAATCTTCCACATCCTTCCGCATGTGTTCGCCAAGAGCGAATCCGAGCTGATCCTGGTGCTGCTGTCGCTGATCGACATGGCGCTGGTCGGCGGCCTGCTGGTGATGGTGATGATTTCCGGCTACGAGAATTTCGTCTCGCAACTGGACATCGACGAAGGCAAGGAAAAGCTCGACTGGCTCGGCAAGATGGACTCCGGCTCGCTGAAGATGAAGGTGGCCGCCTCCATCGTCGCCATCTCCTCGATCCACCTGCTGCGCATGTTCATGGATGCCCAGCAGATCGATAACGAGAAGCTCATGTGGTACGTGATCATGCACATGACCTTCGTCGTCTCGGCCTTCGCCATGGGTTATCTGGACAAGCTGACCAAGCACGACCACTGATCCGCCTCGTCTGCCTGACTGCCGCCCGGCCGTTGTCTAACGGACGGGCGGTTTTCGTTTGGCCTTGCGCTTTCTGAGTGTTGTACAAAGATTTGCTTTGTAGATATTTTTGTATAACTTTGCGGGGCGCGAGGAAACATCATGAATTTGCACGATCTATCCACCCACGCCCAGGCCGGGCGTATCGACGAACTCAATCTGATCTCCCTGGAAGGCGGCATCTATCTGCTTGAGGCGCGGATGGAGGGGCGTGCTCACCCGATTCTCGATGAGCAGGGCAGCACCCTGAACCTGCGGTCGGTGGAGCATGCGCGTGACGTGCTGCAGGAAATGCCGACGCTGCCGTTCTTTCTGGTGCACAGCTCGGTGCACGACGAGATGTGCGGCATGCCTTCGGCAGACAATAGCCTGCGCGTGCCCATCGCCATTCGTTCTTCCTGGTGAGCGCTGACGCCATGTCGGCAGCGCCGGGGCCTGCCGACTCGGGCACACGCCGCCTGATCCTGGTGCTGGGCGATCAGCTCACCCCGGCACTGGGCGCGCTGGCGCAGATCGACGCGCGGCATGATCGGGTGTTGCTGGCCGAGGTGATGGAGGAGGCCAGTCATGTGCCGCATCACCCGAAGAAGATCGCACTGATCTTCAGCGCCATGCGCCATTTCGCCGAAGCCCTGCGCACGCAGGGCATCCAGGTGCATTACGTGACTCTGGACGATCCCGACAACAGCGGCTCCTTGCCCGGCGAACTGCAGCGCTGGACGCAGCGGCTGAATCCCGCCGAAGTGCACCTGACCGAGTGTGGCGACTGGCGCCTGGAACAGTCGCTGCGCCACTGCGGCGTGCCGATCCACTGGCATCAGGACAGCCGTTTTCTCTGCACGCGCGAGGCCTTCGCCGCCTGGGCGAAGGATCGCAAGCAGCTGCGCATGGAGTTCTTCTACCGCGAGATGCGCCGCACCAGTGGCCTGCTGCTCAATCCCGACGGCACGCCCGAAGGCGGCGCCTGGAATTTCGATGCCGACAACCGCAAGGCGCTGCCCAAGGAGGTGCGCCCACCCACGGCATGGCGCATCGAGCCGGACGCCATCACGCGCGAGGTGCTGGCGTTGGTCGGGCAGCGTTTTACCGAGCACTACGGCAGCCTGGAGGGTTTCGACTACCCGGTGACCACCGAGCAGGCCGAGCGTCTCTGGCAGCATTTTCTCGCCAACGGCCTGGCCGAGTTTGGCGATTACCAGGACGCCATGGCCGATGACGAGCCGTTTCTCTTTCATTCGCGCATCAGCGCCGCGCTGAACATCGGCCTGCTCGATCTGCGGCGGGTCTGCGCCGAAGTCGAGGCGGCTTATCGTGCCGGCGACGTGCCGCTGAACGCCGCCGAAGGTTTCATTCGCCAACTGATCGGCTGGCGCGAATACGTGCGCGGCATCTACTGGCTGCGCATGCCGGAGTACGCCGAAGGCAACGCCTTCGGCAATTCACGGGCGCTGCCCGAGTTCTACTGGACCGGCCGGACGCGCATGAACTGCATGCGCCAGGCCATCGGCCAGACCCTGGAGCATGCCTACGCCCACCATATCCAGCGGCTGATGGTCACCGGCAACTTCGCGCTGCTGGCCGGCATCGCGCCCAAGGCCATCTGCGACTGGTACCTGGCCGTGTACATGGACGCCTTCGACTGGGTGGAGCTGCCCAACACCCTGGGCATGGTGATGCACGCCGACGGTGGCTATCTCGGTTCCAAGCCCTACTGCGCCAGCGGCCAGTACATCAAGCGCATGTCCAACCATTGCCAGGGCTGCAGCTACAAGGTGAGCGAGAGCACCGGGGAGGCGGCCTGTCCGTTCAACGCGCTGTACTGGCACTTCCTCATGCGCCACCGCGAGCGGCTGGAGCGCAACCCGCGCATGGGCATGGTCTACCGCAACCTGGCGCGGATGAACGAGGCCAGGCAGCGGGCGCTGTGGGACTGGGGCGAGCGCCTGCTGGCCAGGCTCGATGCGGGAGAGGTGTTGTGAAAAAGAGTGAGCTGCCGGTGAAGACCTGCGCGGTCTGTGGCCTGCCGTTCACCTGGCGCCGGAAATGGGCGCGCTGCTGGGACGAAGTGCGCTACTGCTCCGAGCGCTGCCGGCGCGGACGCAGGGTGGGCAGCGATACGAGTGCCAGGTCCGGCCCCTGAGGCCGTGACGCCAGGCCGGGCATCTGTGCTAGTCTGGCCGGCCTTTTTGCAGCCCCAAGCGGAGCCTTTCATGTCCGAATTCACCTTCAGCCCCGATCTGTCCTCCGACGAGGGCCGCGTCAGCTACGGCATCGGCCGCCAGCTCGGCGGTCAATTGCGCGACAACCCGCCGCCTGGCGTCGACCTGAGCGCCATCCTCGCCGGCCTGACCGACGCCTTCACCGGCCAGGCCAGCCGCGTGTCCGAGGCCGAGCTGGGCGCCAGCTTCAAGGTCATCCGCGAAATCATGCAGGCCGAAGCTGCTGCCAAGGCCGAAGCCGCTGCCGGCGAAGGCCGCGCCTACCTGGCCGAGAATGCCAAGCGCGAAGGCGTGACCGTGTTGCCGTCCGGCCTGCAGTACGAAGTGCTGGTGGCGGGCGAGGGCGCCAAGCCGTCGGCCGACGATCAGGTGCGTACCCACTACCACGGTACCCTGATCGACGGCACCGTGTTCGACAGCTCCTACGAGCGCGGCCAGCCGGCGGAATTCCCGGTCGGCGGCGTGATCCCGGGCTGGGTCGAGGCGCTGCAACTGATGGGTACCGGCAGCAAGTGGCGCCTGCACGTGCCGAGCGAGCTGGCCTACGGCGCCCAGGGCGTCGGCAGCATCCCGCCGCACAGCGTGCTGGTATTCGATGTCGAGCTGCTCGACATCCTGTAAGGCCTCTCGGTGTCGGTGCGCACGGCGCACCCGACTGGAGAAATGCAAACGGGGCGCCCCATCAAAAGGGCGCCCCGTTTGCGTTAGGTAGGGTGCGCCGTGCGCACCGGGTTGGCATGGAGCGCCGCTATTTCAGCGAAGGTTCGCTCGTTTAGCGTTTCAGGGCCGCAACGCCCGCGCATAGCAGAACAGAAACAGGCTGCGCACCAGCTCCTTGAGCACGATGGGTTCGCTGGAGGTGAGCTCGTGCAGGTCCAGATCGCCCTGGTCGCGCAACTCGTCCAGGGCGTCTTCTTCGAGCATGGCGCAGACCTCGCCGGTTTCGCGGTTGAGGATGCGCAGATAGGGATGCGGGCGGTCCAGCCAGGCATCGATCAGGTAGGTCATGGCAGGTCTCCTTGGCCGTCTTTACGTAACTGAGAATAATTCCTATTACATAAATAGCAAGGGTTAATTACGACCTTCTGTCGTGCGCCGGCCGTAGGGGGGCGTGGCCGCCCAGGTTGTGCGCACCGCTTCCGAGGTACCGGGGAGGCGGTGCGCACGGCGCACCCTACGGTGAGTCGCCTCTCCCGCGAGGGAGAGGCGCGGGTGCATCAGTGAACGGGCACGGCCTGCGCCTGCGGCTCGGCATCCGGCTTGGCCAGCAGGCTGTAGACGCAGGGCAGGACGAACAGGGTGAACAGCGTGCCGACGCTCATGCCGGTGGCGATCACCAGGCCGATGTCGAAGCGGCTCACCGCACCGGCGCCGCTGGCGAGGATCAGCGGCACCATGCCGAACACCATCGCCGCGGTAGTCATCAGCACCGGGCGCAGGCGAATGGCCGCCGCTTCCTCGATGGCCTCGCGCAGCGGCAGGCCCTTCTCGTGGCGCAGCTGGTTGGCGAACTCGACGATGAGGATGCCGTGCTTGCTGATCAGGCCGATCAGCGTCACCAGGCCCACCTGGGTGTAGATGTTCATGGTGGAGAAACCGAGGAAGATCGGGATCAGCGCGCCGCAGATCGACAGCGGCACGGTGACCAGGATCACCAGCGGGTCGCGGAAGCTCTCGAACTGCGCGGCCAGCACCAGGAAGATGATCGCCAGGGCCAGGGCGAAGGTGACGAACAGCGCGCTGCCTTCCTGGATGTACTGCCGCGAGGCACCGGCGTAGTCGAAGCTGTAGCCGCGCGGCGCTTCCTCGCGGGCGATGGCGGTGATGGTGTCGATCGCCTCGCCCTGGCTGACGATGGGCACGCCTTCGATGATCGCCGAGTTGAGCTGCTGGAACTGCTTGAGCTTGGTCGGTCGGGCGCGGTCGCTGAGGCTGATCAGGGTGCCCAGCGGCACCATGGCGCCGCTCTCGCTGCGCACGTGGTAGTTGTCCAGCCAGCCCGGATTGTCGCGGTAGGCGCGCTCGACCTGGGCGATCACCTTGTAGCTGCGCCCGTCGATGGTGAAGCGGTTGATCTCGCCCTCACCGAGCAGGCTGGCCAGGGTGGCGCCCAGGTCTTCCATGGACACGCCCATCTGTGCGGCCTTGGCGCGGTCGATGTCGACCACGATTTCCGGCTTGTCGAAGGCCAGGTCGATATTGAGGAAGGCGAACTTGCCCGACTCCAGCGCGCGCGCCTTGACCCGTTCGGCCACCTGCAGCAGCGACTCGTAGTCGTTCGGCGTGTTGACCACGAACTGGAACGGCAGGCCCTCGCCGGTGCCGGGCAGGGACGGCAGGTTGAAGCCGAAGATCTGCAGGCCGGGGATGTGGTTGAGCCGCGCCTGCACCTCCGGAAGGATCTCCATCTGCGTGCGTTCGCGGTCGTTCCACGGCGTCAGCAGAAAGCCGCCGATGCCCGACTGCACGCCATCGAAACCATTGATCTGGAACGAGGAGTAGTACTCGGGGAAGCTCTTGAAGATCTCCACGAACTGGTCGGTGTAGGCGTTGACGTAGTCGAGGTTGGTCGGCTGCGGCGCGTTGGCGAAGAGGAACACCACGCCCTGGTCTTCCTCGGGCGCCAGCTCGCTCTCGGTGAAGCTGAGCAGCACCGGGATCAGCGCCATGACGATCACGCCGAACACCACCACCACCGGGCGGGTGTTGAGGGTGCCGTGGAGCATCTTCTGGTAACGCTGCTTGAGCCGGTCGAAGATCATGTCCAGGCGATGGGCCAGCCCCGAGGGGTTCTCGTCGTGACGCAGCAGCTTGGCGCACATCATCGGCGACAGGGTCAACGCGACGATGCCGGAGATGATCACCGCGCCGGCCAGGGTCAGGGCGAACTCCTTGAACAGCGCGCCAGTCAGGCCTTCGAGGAAGCCGATGGGGGCGTACACCGCAGCCAGGGTGATGGTCATCGACACCACCGGCACGGCGATTTCGCGCGCACCCTCGATGGCCGCGTCGAATGGCGTCTTGCCCTCCTCGATATGGCGGTGGATGTTCTCAACCACGACGATGGCATCGTCCACCACCAGGCCGATGGCCAGCACCATGGCCAAGAGGGTAAGGAGATTTATTGAGTACCCCATCAGCTGCATAAAGAACAGCACGCCGATCATCGACAGCGGGATGGTGATCACCGGGATCAGTACCGAGCGGAATGCACCGAGGAACAGGAACACCACGACGATGACGATCAGCACCGCCTCGACCAGGGTCTTGACCACCTCGTCGATGGACGCCTGGATGAACAGGGTGGCGTCGTAGGCGATGGCCACCTTGAGGTTCGGCGGCAGCTGAGCCTCCAGTTCAGGAAGGATGCCGCGCACTTCCTTGATCACGTCCAGCGGGTTGGCGCTCGGCGTGCCCTTGATGGCGATGTACACCGAGGGAATGCC
Source organism: Pseudomonas sp. GD04158 (assembly GCF_029834875.1). Lineage (NCBI taxonomy): Bacteria > Pseudomonadati > Pseudomonadota > Gammaproteobacteria > Pseudomonadales > Pseudomonadaceae > Pseudomonas > Pseudomonas sp. GD04158. Next base: position 64,927 of record NZ_JAODYT010000018.1, read on the forward strand.
GTCGAACGAGCTGATCGAGTCGTAGTTTTCCGCGCCCATTTCCACTCGGGCGATGTCGCGCACCAGCACGCGGGTGTCCCCCAGCGTCTTCACCGGAATGGCGCCGAAGGCCTCGGCGGACTTCAGGTCGGTGCTGGCGTTGATGCTGGTGACCACATACTGGCCCTTCACCTCGCCGGCGGCGGAGAGGAAGTTGTACTTGCGCACCGCGCTGTTGAGGTCGCCGGCGGTGATGCCGTAGGCGGCCATCTTCACCGGGTCCAGCCACAGGCGCATGGCGAACACCTGGTTGCCGAGGATCTGCGCCTCGGCCATGCCGGGCAGGGTGGCCAGCTTGGGCTGGATCACGCGCGACAGGTAGTCGGTGATCTGCGGGTTGGACAGCTCGTCGCTGTAAAAACTGACGTACATCAGCGCCGAGGCGTCGGCCGCTTCCTTGGACAGCACCGGGTCCTCGGCGTCCTGCGGCAGCTGGTTCTTCACCTCATTGGCCTTGGCCAGCAGCTCGGTGAACAGGCGGTCGGTGTCGGCGCCGATATGGGCATAGATGGAAATGGTCGACAGGTTCTGCTGGCTCGACGAGGTCATGTAGTCGATGCCTTCGGCACTGGCCAGGCTCTGCTGCAGCGGCTGGGTGATATAGCCCTGGATGGTCTCGGCATTGGCCCCGGGGTAGGCGGTGGTGACCGTGATCAGGGCGTTCTCCATCTGCGGATACTGGCGGATGCTCAGCTTGCTGAAGGCCTGAAAGCCGAGCAGGACGATCAGCAGGCTGACCACGGTGGCCAGCACCGGGCGGCGGATGAAAGGATCGGTAAAAGCCATAAGGATTTCCTTGGCCGCCCTGCGGCGGCCTGTCTATCAGCAGTTGCGCGCGTTCTACTGCCTCTCCCGTTCATGGGAGGGGCCGGGGAAAGGGCGGAGTCAGCGTGCCCGTTTTCCCTCTCCTGGCCTCACCCCGAAGGGGCGAGGACTGTTTGCATTCGGCGCAGGCTTAATTGAACAGCATGACAAATTGCAGCGAAGTTACTGCGTGGTGGCGGCAGCCTGGATCGCCAGCGCCGGATCCTCGACCACCTCGACATGGGCGCCGTTGTCCAGCTTGAGCTGGCCGGAGGTAACCACCTGCTCGCCGGCCTGCAGGCCCTTGACGATCACCACGCGCCCGGCACGCCGTTCGCCGGTCTCGACGAAGCGCCGCTCGACCGTCAGCTGCGTCTTGCCGCCTTCGTCCTTGACCGGTTGGCCATCCTCGCCGCGCTTCTCGTCGATGACGTACACCGAGTTGCCATAGAGGGTGTAGGTGATGGCGGTTTCCGGCACCACGATCTTCGCCTCGTCATCGGGCAGCAGCACCTCGAGGTTGGCGAACATGCCCGGCAGCAGCTTCTCGTCCGGGTTGCTCAGGGTGGCGCGCACCTGCAGGTTGCGGGTCTCGTTCTCCACCTTGGGGTTGATCGCGGCGATCTGCCCTTCGAAGGTCTCGCCCGGATAGGCCGCCACGCCCACCAGCACGCGCTGCCCCACCTGCAGCTGCGGTGCGCGCTGCTCGGGCAGGAAGAAGTCGACGTGCAGGCGCGACAGATCCTGCAGGGTGGCGATGGCGGCGCCCGGCGAGAGGTAGTCGCCGGTGTCCACCTGGCGGATGCCGATGGTACCGGCGAAGGGCGCGAGCACGCGTTTCTTGTCCAACTGCGCCTTGAGCTGGGAGACCGTGGCCTCGGCCTTGAGCAGCTCGGCGTTGAGGCGGTCGAACTCGCTCTTGGAGATGTTCTGCCGGCTCACCAGGCTGCGCCCGCGCTCGAACTCGACCCGCGCCAGGCTGCGCACCGCCTCGGCGGTGGCCAGGTTGGCGCGTTCCACTTCGCTGTCGAGCTGGATCAGCGGCTGGCCGAGCGTGACCTTCTGCCCGGACTCGAACAGCACCGCACTGACGATGCCGTCCACTTCGGCAGCCAGGTCCACACCCTGGAACGCCTTGAGCGTGCCGATGGCTGGCAGGCGGCCCTGCCAGGGCTGCTCTTCGGCCAGGGCGGCGGAAACGCTGATGGCCGGCTGCGGCGCCGAGAACATCTGGATCTGCTGATAGATGGAGAAGCCTTTGTAGGCGGCGAGGGCGAGTACCACGACGAGTACGACGCCGAGCATGATGAGCATGCGGCGGAGCAACATATTCCGTTTCCTTGGCGAGCAGGGTAGGGCCTGGGAATAGGCAAGATAGGCACCTTAGTGCCAGAGCGGGACGCTGTCAAAGCGCCGTTTTATCGGTGATTGCACCGTGCTGGCACTTCCCTGTGCCGGTGTTCTGCCGGGGTCAGGAGCCCAGGCGGCGGGTCACTTCACCGAGCTGGCCGGACAGGTCGCGCAGGTTGTGGCTGGCGATCTGGGTACGCTCGACGTTTTCCTGGTTGGCGCTGGCGATGGCGGTCAGTTCGGTGAGGTTGCGCGAGATGTCCTCGGCCACCGAGGTTTGCTCTTCGGCTGCCGTGGCGATCTGCCGGTTCATGTCGCGGATCGCCTCCACCGCACCGGTGATGCGTTGCAGCATGGCGCCGGCCTCGGTGACCTGGGTCACCCCCTGCTCGCTGCGCTGCTGGCCGCTCTCGATGGCGCGCACGGCGTTCAGCGCGCCGCTCTGCACGGTATCGATGATCTGGTTGATCTCGGCGGTGGACTCGGCGGTGCGCTGCGCCAGGGTGCGCACCTCGTCGGCCACCACGGCGAAGCCGCGGCCCTGTTCGCCGGCCCGCGCCGCTTCGATGGCGGCATTGAGCGCCAGCAGGTTGGTCTGCTCGGCGATGCCGCGGATCACTTCCAGCACCTTGCCGATGCGCCCGCTGTCGCTTTCCAGACGGCGGATCACCTCGGCTGTGTTGGCGATCTCGCCGCGTATGTCGGTGATTGTGGCGATGGTCGACTGCATCACCTTGCCGCCCTGGCGTGCCGAGTCGTCGGCATCGTCCGCGGCATGCGCCGCCTCGGCGGCGTGGCGCGCCACCTCCTGGGCGGTGGCGGACATCTCGTGCATGGCGGTGGCGACCTGATCGGTGCGCTCGAACTGCTCGCTGACGCCTTCGGTCATGCGCGAGGCGATGGCGTTGAGCTCGCCGCTGGCATTGTCGAGGTTGCGCGTGCTGTGGTGCAGGCGCTCGGTGGTGCTGGCGAGGAAATCGCGCAGGGTATTGGCGGCGCGCGCCAGCAGGCCCAGCTCATCCTGGCGGGTGCTGTCCACGCGCTGGCCGAACTGGCCATGGCTGAGCTGATCGACATGGCCGATCAGATGGCGGATGGGAATGATCAGGTTGCGGTTGACCAGCCACAGGCTGAACACGGCGATGACCAGCGCGGCGGCAAGCATCAGCAGGGTGCCGGCGAGAATGGTGCGCTCGGCGCTGGCATTGATCTGCTCGGCCTGGCTCAGGCTGTTCTGCCGCAGCTGTTCGACCAGCGCGCTCATCTGCTCGCTGGTGGCGCGGTCGATACCGCGCACGGCCTCGTCACCGGCCTTGGGATCGGCCCCGGCGGCGACGAAGGCGTCGCGCCCCTTGCGATAGTTGCCGCCGAGCGCCTGGTGCTCGCTGCGCAAGCGCTCGACCTGCGTTCTGAGCGTCGGGTCGGCCGCGGCTACCTGCGTCAGTTGGCCGAGAATGTCCTGCACCTTGCGCTCCTGCGCCTCGAACTGGCCCCAGTAACGTTGCAGGTTGGCGCTGTCCTGGCCGCGCAGCAGCACGTTCTTCCATTCCTGTACCTGAATCTTGAATTCGACGTTGGCGGCGTCGATCAGGCGTGAGGACTCCAGCGGACCGTCGAGCAGGCCGCGGTAGGACTGGATGCCGCCGGAGAGAAAGCTGAAGCAGGCCAGGGCGGTGATCAGGATCAGCGCCAGGCTGCCACCGAGCAGGGCGAGAATCTGCGCGCGCAGGGATTTTTGGAACATGGGTCACGCCTCGGAGATGGGGTGGTGGGGCTTGCCAGTCTGACGGCCGTGGATGTCAGTTCAGCGGATGTCCCTATCGTCCGGCGCCACGCCAGCCTGGAAGCTGGCCTACACAGTATAGGCGGGCAAAAAGAGTGATGGCACTTTGCTCTGAAAATCTGCCCCCACCTGCACGCCCAGCCTCGCGTAGGCTGCGCCACGCGCACCAGGGACCGGGCAGTGCTACCAAGCAGGCCGTTGGCTGGCGCGCAATTTCCAGCAGACGGTTCACCAGGCCGCCGCCTCTCCCATCGCAAGAGAGACGGCGTGATTCAGGTGCGCAGGATCTCGTTGATCGCGCTGGGTCTGGGGCGCAGGGCGCTGAACACCTGCCACAGCACGAAGGCCAGGGCCAGGCCGAGGAAACTGCCGGCGATGGGGTTGGTGACGAAGTCCATGAAGTCGTTGTCCGACAGCATCAGCCCGCGGCGCAGGTTGGTCTCGGCCATCGGCCCGAGGATGAAGCCGATGATGAAGGGCGCCGCCGGCATGCCGGCCTTGACGAAGCCGTAGCCGAGCAGGCCGAACAGCAGGATCGACCAGACGTCGAACAGGCGGCTGGACAGGCCGAAGGCGCCGACCACGCAGAGCACCAGGATGATCGGCAGCAGGATGTGCTTGGGCACGTCGAGCAGCTTGATGAACAGGCGCAGGCCGTAGAACTCCATGAACAGCATGATCACCGTGGCCACGATCAGCGCGGCGAAGATGGTGTACACCAGCGGGCCCTGGCTGACGAACAGCAGCGGGCCGGGCTGGATGCCGTGGATCAGGAAGCCGCCGAGCAGGATCGCGGTGACGGTGTCGCCGGGAATGCCCAGGGTCATCAGCGGCATCATTGCGCCGCCGACGCCGGCGTTGTTGGCGGTCTCGCTGGCCACCACGCCGCCGATATTGCCCTTGCCGTAGCTGTGCGGATCCTTCGCGCGCTTCTTCGAGATGATGTAGGCCAGCAGGTTGGAGGTGCCGGCGCCGATGCCCGGCAGGATGCCCACGCCCAGGCCGATCAGCCCGGAGCGCCCGGCATTGGGCAGTTGTTCGCGAAACTCCTTGAGCGAGAAGCCGAAGCCCTTGATGTGCTTCATGCTCACCGACTTGGCCTTGCCCTGCACGGCATGACGACCGGTTTCGGCCAGCTTGATGATCTCGGCCACGGCGAACATGCCGATCATCACGGTGAGCATGGAGAAGCCACCGTTGAGTTCGCTGAAGCCGAAGGTGAAGCGGCGCACGGCCTCCACCGGCGCGATGCCGACGGTGGACACGGCGATGCCCAGGGCGCCGGCGAACAGCCCCTTGAGCATGGAGCCGGCCGACAGCGTGGCGATCAGGGTCAGGGAAAACACCGCGATGGCGAAGTATTCGTGCGGGCCGAAGCTCAGCGCCACCTTGGCCAGCTGCGGTGCGATGAACATCAGCGCCACCACGCTGAAGATGGTGCCGAGAAAGGAGAACACGATGCCCACGCCCAGCGCCTTGACGCCCTGGCCCTGCTCCATCAGCGGGCCGCCGTCGAACACCGTGGCGATGGATGACGGCGTGCCGGGAATCTTCAGCAGAATCGCCGAGATCAAGCCGCCGGAGGTGGCGCCGATGAACAGCGCCACCAGCAGCGACAGACCCGCCTGCGGGCCCATGGTGAAGGTCAGCGGCAGGCACAGGGCCACGGCCATGGTGGCCGAGAGGCCGGGTACCGCGCCGAACACGATGCCCACGGCGACGCCGACGAACATCAGCATCAGGATGTTGAGCGAGAAGACGGCACCGAAGCCTTGCTGCAGTAATTCGAGCATGGTCGATCCTCAGAGGAAGTGGTTCAGCAGGCCGGCGGGCAGCATCAGGTCGAAGGCCTCGCGGAACAGCAGGAAGATCACCGCCGCGGTGACCAGCGCGATCAGGGCGTAGGTGAGGTGGCTGACCTTGTGACCCACCGGGGTCAGCACGATGAACTGCAGATACAGATACACCGCGGTCATGATCGGAAAGCCCACCGGGCCCAGCAGCGCCATGTAGCCGAGAATCAGCCCCAGGGTCTTGAGCACGGTCCTGGGCTCGCTGGTGGCCGGCGGCACCGGGCTGGCAACGCTCCCGCTGGCTGCCGGCGTGCTTGGCGCCGCGTTCCGGGGCTTGTGGCTGAAGGCGCTGAACAGCTGCATCACCCCCAGTAGCGAGAGGAAGGCGGCAAGCAGCGTGGGCAGCGTGGCGGCGTCGATGCCCGCGTGCCCCGGCAGTCGATAGGCCATCGCCATGTAGACGATGCCGGCGCTCAGCATGGCGATGCCGATGAGCAGTTCTTTCTTGTTCGCAGTGTTCATCGCGTACCTCGATGTTCTGAGGTGCAGCGCCGCCAGTCATCGCGGGCGGCGGCGCTGCGTCAGGGCTTACTTGGCCTTGCGCAGCTCATCCTTGAACTGCATGAAGTCGTCGCGGGTCTTGGCCAGGATCGCCCTGGACTCTTCGGTGCCATGGAAGGCCACCGGCTGCTTGAACTTCTTCAGGTCCTCGGCGTACTCGGGGATCTCGCTGATCTGCTTCATCAGGTCGGCCATCTTCTTGACGATGGCCGGGTCGGTGCCTTTCGGGAAGGCGACCACGTAGGGCTTGTCCATGGTGATGTCGAGGCCCTGTTCCTTGAGCGTCGGCACGTCGCCGAGCATGGCGTTGCGCTCGGCGTTGGGCTGGCCGAGGGCGACCATCTGCCCGCCCTGGACATAATCCTGCACCGAGCCGTAGGTGATGGCGCCCATGTCCAGACGGCCGCCGAGCATGCCCACGACGCGGTCGGCGACGGTGCCGCCGTCGACCATCTTCAGCTTGATGCCGGTGAGCTTCTCCAGCATCAGGCCCTGCAGGTGGGAGAAGCTGCCCATCTCGGTGCCGTAGGTGATTCTGCCCGGGTTGGCCTTCGACTTCTCGATCAGGTCCTGCATGCTGGTCACGCCGGACTGCTTGGAGGCGACGAACACCGTGCTCTTGTCGACGCCGGCGATGCAGGCCACGTCGAAGGTCTCGAAGCTGTCCTCGGTCAGCCCGGCCACCTCGTTGACGATCAACTGGCCCGGGTGGGTGAAGAGCAGGGTGTTGCCGTCCGGTGCGGCGCCCTTGACCTGCTCGGCCGCCAGTGTACCGCCGCCGCCGGCGACATTGGTCACCACCATGCTCCTGCCGGTGAGCTGGTTGAAGTACTTGGCCATCATGCGCGCGTTGAAGTCGGTGTCGCCGCCGGGGTTGGCGATCACCACCACCTGCACCGGGCGTGTCGGCCATTTGACCTCGTCGGCGAAGGTGGCGGAATGGGCGAGCAGGGCACCCATGCCGAACAGGGCAGAGAACAGAGAGGCACGGAATGTTTTTTTCATTGGAATACTCCGGGGTGAATGGCGGCCGCTTGAATCAGTCGCGGCCGAGGCTGGGGCGCTTCGGGTGGTATTGCCAACCCGGAACCAGGTACTGCATGGCCATGGCGTCGTCGCGCGCGCCGCTGGCCACCTTCTTGTACAGCTCGTGGGCGGCCATGATTCGCTGCATGTCCGGCTCGATGCCGAGGCCGGGCTTGTCCGGCACCTGTACCTGACCGCCGACGATGCGCAGCGGTTCACGGGTCAGGCGCTCTTCGCCTTCCTGCCAGATCCAGTGGGTGTCGATGGCGGTGATGCGCCCGGGCACGGCGGCGGCGGCATGGGTGAACATGGCCAGGGAAATGTCGAAGTGGTTGTTGGAATGCGAGCCCCAGGTCAGGCCGAATTCCTCGCACACCTGGCCGAGGCGTACGGCGCCCTGCATGGTCCAGAAGTGCGGGTCGGCCAGCGGAATGTCCACGGCCTCCAGGCGCAGCGAGTGGCCCATCTGCCGCCAGTCGGTGGCGACCATGTTGGTGGCGGTGGGAATGCCGGTGGCGCGCTTGAATTCGGCCATCACCTCGCGGCCCGAGTAGCCGTTTTCCGGTCCGCAGGGGTCTTCGGCATAGGCCAGCACATGACCCTGGCCCTTGCACAGGGCGACGGCTTCGTCCAGCGACCAGGCGCCGTTGGGGTCGAGGGTGACCCGGGCATCGGGGAAGCGCGCCTTGATCGCGCGGATCGCCTCCATCTCCTCGGCGCCGCGCATCACCCCGCCCTTGAGCTTGAAATCGGCGAAGCCATAGCGCGCGCGGGCGGCCTCGGCCAGGCGGGCGATGGCGTCCGGCGTCAGCGCGGCCTGGTGGCGCAGGTGATACCAGTCATCCTCGGAGCCTTTGCCGGCCAGGTAGGGCAGGTCGGCGCGCTGGCGTTCACCGATATAGAAGAGGTAGGCAAGCATCGGCACGCGCTGGCGCTGCTGGCCGCTGCCGAGCAGCTCGGCCACCGGCACCTCGAGGTGCTGGCCGAGCAGATCCAGCAGGGCCGCTTCGACCGCGGTGATCACGTTGTCCAGGCGCAGGTTGATCTCGTGCGGCTGCTTGAGTACCCGTGCTTCGGCCTCCGAGGTGACCTGATGCTGGGTGGTCTGCGGTCCCTTGGCCGGCCCGGCGATGGCCTGGCGCAGATCGTTGAGCACGCGGTTGTAGCGGCCGACCGACTGCCCGATCACCCGTTCGCGGCAGCGCTCCAGCGCCTGGCGGATGCCCTCGCCACCCGGCACCTCGCCGCAGCCGGTGCGCCCGGCGTTGTCCTTGAGCAGCACCAGGTTGCGGGTGAAGTAGGGGGCGTGGGCGCCGCACAGGTTGAGCAGCATGCTGTCACGGCCGGCGACCGGGATGACCTGCATGTCGACGATACGGGGTGTGCTGCTGGGGGAGGCTTGGTGCATCTTGGCTGGGGCTCCGAACGTGGCGCGGCCCTCGGCCGCTATGGCGAAGGGACGGTTCAGTCGTGCATCGGCATCGGCAATGGGGCCGAGCCGTGGGCGGGGGCGGCAGCGAGGGCGGCGTCGCGAGCGCCGTGCAGGCGGCTGGCGGCCCATGAGCCTGTGCATTGGCAGCGAATGGCGGCAGTGAAGGTCGATGACATGACCTGGCCTCGTTTGTTTTTATAGGGTTGTCATATGTTGTCGTATGACTTGATGAAATTAGTATCAGCCTGCTCCTGGCCTGTCAACGCTCCGCATGGCTGTGGGCAAGGTCGGCGTGCGTCATGGGTTTGTCAGCTGCTGCTCTGGTTCGAGCGTTGAGACGTCAGGCTGGGGAGCAGGGGGCGGCGAAGAGCTTCGACGAATGGGCGATACGAAAACTGGTGTTTTTTTTATTGTTGTACGATAACGTATCTCTACGGCTTCGCCTGAGGCTATTTCTCACAACTCGCTCTACAGGGTGTTCGCATAATGAATCCACAAGAACTCAAGTCCATCCTCTCGTCCGGTCTGCTGTCCTTTCCGGTGACCGATTTCGATGCCGCCGGTGATTTCCACCAGGCCGGCTACGTACGCCGTCTCGAGTGGCTGGCGCCCTACGGTGCCTCGGCGCTGTTCGCCGCCGGTGGCACTGGCGAGTTCTTCTCCCTGGCGCCGGACGAATACAGCGCCGTGATCAAGACCGCCGTGGACACCTGCGAGAAGTCCGTACCTATCCTTGCTGGTGTCGGCGGCCCGACCCGCGTCGCCATCCAGATGGCGCAGGAGGCCGAGCGCCTGGGCGCCAAAGGCCTGCTGCTGCTGCCGCATTACCTCACCGAAGCCTCGCAGGAGGGCGTTGCCGCGCACGTCGAGCATGTGTGCAAGGCGGTGAAAATCGGCGTGGTGATCTACAACCGTAACGTCTGCCGCCTCAATGCTCGCCTGCTGGAGCAGCTGGCCGAGCGCTGCCCCAATCTGATCGGCTACAAGGATGGCCTGGGCGACATCGAACTGATGGTGTCGATCCGTCGCCGCCTGGGCGAGCGCCTCACCTACCTCGGCGGCCTGCCGACTGCCGAGGTCTACGCCGCGGCCTACAAGGCCCTGGGCGTACCGGTGTATTCCTCGGCCGTGTTCAATTTCATTCCGAAAACCGCCATGGCGTTCTACAAGGCCATCGCTGCCGACGATCAGGCCACGGTTGGCAAGCTGATCGACGATTTCTTCCTGCCCTACCTGGACATCCGTAACCGCCGTGCCGGTTACGCCGTGAGCATCGTCAAGGCCGGTGCGAAAATCGTTGGTTACGATGCCGGCCCGGTGCGTGCGCCGCTGACCGACTTGCTGCCGGAGGAGTACGAAGCC